>JALSJZ010000001.1 GCA_026989135.1 Sedimenticola sp.
CAGGGCTCTAATCTGCCACTGTCATCCACCACGGGGAAGTACTTTTGATGCTCCTGCATCGCCTTTATCAGCGCCTCTGAAGGTACCTCCAGAAAGCGCTTATCGAATGCGCCCATCACCGCAACAGGCCACTCATTGAGTGCAGTCACCTCATCCAGCAGAGCTGTGTCGATAGCGGCTATCTTGCCGGCCTCAGCGGCTATCTGCTCCACCGCTGCCCGGATCTTCTCTCGGCGGGCATCCATATCGGCAATCACATAACCTGGATCAAGCAGTGTTTGGGCATAGCTGGCCGGGCTCTCCAGCACGATGGGGTCAGGGTGGTGAAAGCGGTGGCCACGGGTGGTGCGGCCTGCGGTCAGCCCCATGATGTCGCAGTCGATGACCTGGTCGCCAAACAGCATCACAACCCAGTGAACCGGCCGGACAAACTCCGCATCACCCGTACCCCAGCGCATACGTTTTGGGATCGGCAGCCGGGCAAGTGCCTGTTCAACCATGGCTGGAACAAGCGCCTCGGTCTGCTGGCCAGGCCGGGTTTGGCGGAACAGCAGCCAGGCACCTTTGGGGGTATCCACCTGCTCCAGTTCGGAGACGGCCACCCCGCAGGAGCGGGCAAACCCCTGCGCAGCCGGGGTGGCATTGCCTGCCTGATCGAAGGCGGCCTTTAGCGCCGGCCCCTTTCGTTCGACTGCACGGTCAGCCTGGGCGGTGTCGAGCTGGGTGATCAGCAGTGCCAGCCGACGTGGGGTGGCAAAACGCTGAATTGATTCAAAACCAAGACCGGCCTGGCTGATCTGAGACGCCAGACTGGATTGAAAGGCAATAGAGAGGCGCTCAAGCGCCTTCGGTGGCAGCTCTTCGGTGCCGATTTCGATGAGCAGATCCTGCTTAGCCATGGGGCACCTCCTGCTGTTGAGCCAACAGCGGAAAGCCAAGTGCCTCCCGGCGTTCGTAATAGGCCTGAGCCACGGCACGGGAGAGCGAGCGAACCCGCAGGATAAACCGCTGCCGCTCGGTGACCGAGATGGCCTGTCGGGCATCCAGAAGGTTAAAGGTGTGTGAGGCCTTGAGCACCTGCTCATAGGCGGGCAGCGGCAGACCCAGCTCGATCAGTTTCTGGCTCTCGGACTCACAGCTGTCAAACCAGGAGAAGAGCGCATCGACATTGGCGTGCTCAAAGTTATAGGTCGACTGCTCCACCTCGTTTTGATGGAAGACATCACCGTAGGTGACCGAGCCATCCAAGCCATGAGTCCAGACCAGATCGTAGACGCTCTCGACAGATTGCAGGTACATGGCGATGCGCTCCAGCCCATAGGTGATCTCGCCGGTGACCGGGCGGCAATCCAGACCACCGACCTGCTGAAAATAGGTAAACTGCGTCACCTCCATACCGTTGAGCCAGACCTCCCAACCCAACCCCCAGGCACCGAGGGTGGGTGACTCCCAGTTATCCTCAACGAAACGGATGTCATGTACCAGCGGGTTGATGCCGAGCATCTTCAGCGAGTCGAGGTAGAGCTCCTGAATAGCCAGCGGTGAGGGTTTCAGAATGACCTGAAACTGATAATAGTGCTGCAGGCGGTTGGGGTTTTTGCCGTAGCGCCCGTCTGTGGGGCGGCGTGAAGGCTGCACATAGGCGCAGCTCCACGGTTCCGGACCAATCGAGCGCAGAAAGGTTGCGGAGTGGAAGGTGCCTGCCCCCATCTCCATATCGTAGGGCTGCAAAATAACACAGCCCCGCTCTGCCCAAAACTGCTGCAGGGCAAAGATCAGCCCCTGAAAGGTGGAAACATCCGGCTGTACAGCATCTGCTTGTCTGTTCAAGTTGCGGCCTTTTTCCTGCTAAAAAACGAATCGGGCGAGTATAACATTGGTGGAGTAGCAGGCGTATAATAACGGGTTACATTTTAGCCACAGACCAACCGCAGATGATTGCACTATGACCAAACAATACAAGGCCGCCGCCCTGATATCCGGTGGACTCGACTCCATGCTGGCAGCCCGCGCCATTCAGGAGCAGGGGATCTATGTGGAGGGGTTGAACTTCTTTACAGGATTCTGTGTGGAGGGCCACACCCACGCCATTCGCAAGAAGGATCAGAACCGGCCCAAACGAAACAACGCCCTCTGGGTGGCGGAACAGCTGGGCATGAAGCTCCATTTTGTGGATGTCATCGAAGAGTACAAAGAGGTGCTGTTCAACCCGAAACATGGTTATGGCGCACATCTAAACCCGTGTCTGGATTGTAAAATCTTCATGGTTGAGAAGGCGCTTGAGTGGATAAAAGAGAATGAGTTCGACTTTATCATCACTGGTGAGGTGATCGGCCAGCGGCCAAAATCACAGCGCAAGGAGACCATGCCGGTCATTGCACGGGAGTCCGGTGCCGGAGGGCTGCTGCTGCGGCCGCTCTGCGCAAAGAACCTCCCGGCCACGATACCGGAACAGGAGGGGTGGATAGATCGCGAGGCGCTGTTTGATTTTAGTGGCCGAACCCGCAAACCCCAGATGGCGCTGGCTGAAAGATATGGCTTTACAGAGTATGCCCAACCGGCCGGTGGCTGCTGCTTTCTTACCGATGCCCAGTATTCGGTCAAGCTGACAGATCTCTGGAAGAGCCGGGGCAGCAAAGCCTATGAGCTGGATGACATCATGCTGCTCAAGGTTGGGCGGCACCTGCGCCCCAAGCCAGAGTTCAAGGTGATTATCTCGCGTGAAGAGGGTGAGGGGAAATTTCTGCAGGGCTATAAAAACCAGTATGTCAGCCTGAAGACCACCAGCCATGCCGGCCCGCTGGCGCTGCTGGATGGCCAGCTGGAGCCAGGTGATCTGGAGCTGGCTGCCCGCATGGTCGCCCGCTATAGCCAGGGCCGCAATGCCGAGCAGGTAGAGCTTGAGGTCAGGGAGAAAGATGGCACCACCCGCACCCTGTCGGTCACCCCGCTGCCGCCAAGTGAGATTCAAAAGGGGTGGCTGCTGTGAGCGCCTCCGATGAAGTGGTGACTGTCGATGCCCGACGGCTGCTCTGCCCGATGCCGGTCATCCGGGTTCAGAATGAGGTGAAAAAATCCCCCCCCGGAACCCGTATCAGAGCCATCTGCACCGACCCGGGTGCTCTGAGCGATATTCCCGCCTGGGCGCGGATCAATGGCCATAAGATCATCGCCACAGAGAGCCTGGATGATGAGCATATCATCACGCTCGAAGTGGGCGAAGCGTAGATTCTATGGGCGAGATCACCCGGTCAGCCAGGCAGCGATCAGAGACCACGCAAAAGGTGGCGCTGGTTGGGGCGGCTGTCAATGCCCTGCTCTCGGCGGTCAAGATCTTTGTCGGCATCGTTGGCCAGTCACAATCGCTGGTTGCCGACGGGATTCACTCCGCCTCGGATCTGCTCTCCGATGGCCTGGTCTATTTTGTCTCGCGCCGATCCCACCACGCCCCTGATGCGGAACACCCCTATGGCCACGGGCGGTTTGAGACCATGGCGACCATGGCGCTGGGGGGATTTCTGATCAT
Source organism: Sedimenticola sp. (assembly GCA_026989135.1). Lineage (GTDB taxonomy): Bacteria > Pseudomonadota > Gammaproteobacteria > Chromatiales > Chromatiaceae > WFXD01. The sequence goes on from JALSJZ010000001.1 coordinate 3,527, forward strand.
CGTTGCAGTGGGCATTATCTGGGATGCCTTCCTGCGCATGTTCTCGCCAGAGAAGCTGCTGGAACCCAGTGCCATCACCCTGATTGCGGCTGCCTTCTCTATTCTGGCCAATGAGGGGCTGTTTCAATACACCTTTCGCATTGGGCGAGAGATAAAATCCAACCTGCTGGTGGCCAATGCCTGGCACCACCGTTCCGATGCCGTCTCATCCCTCGTGGTGCTGGTCGGCATTGCCGGGACAATGGCCGGGCTGCCCTACCTCGATGCGGTTGCAGCCATTGGCGTGGGGCTGATGATAGGAAAGATTGGCTGGGATCTGGGCTGGAGCGCGGCGCAAGAGCTGCTGGATCTGGGGCTGTCCGATGAGCGGGTTGTGCTGATTCAAAATATCATCCGCTCGATTGATGGCGCAGAGGATTTCCACCTGCTGCGCACCCGCAGCCTGGGTGGCCATGCCGCAGTGGATGTGCATGTCAGGGTCAGCCCCCGGCTGAGCGTATCAGAAGGGCACATGATCAGCCTGGTGATTGAGCAGCGGCTTAAAAAAGAGCTTAAAGAGGTGGAAGATGTCACGGTGCACATCGATGCAGAGGATGATGAGTCGGCCATCCGCTCCGAAGGCCTGCCCCTGCGAGCCGAGGTTATGAAGATACTGGATCACTGCTGGCAAGAGATCCCCGCTGTGGCGTTGCGGGATCGTATCATCCTGCACTATCTGGATGGCAGAATAGAGATAGAAATCTTCTTCCCAAGAGAACAGTTCGCCCAACTGGGCAATATCGAACTGCTAGAGTCGGCGCTTCAGCAGGCGCTGTCCGGTAACAGCAATTTTGGAAAAGTGCGGGTATATCTTGGGTAATCAGAAGCGTGAACCGCAGACCGACCCTTTCGAGGTCATCGTTGTCGGTGGAGGCCATGCAGGCACAGAGGCGGCACTGGCCGCCGCCCGGATGGGCGCCCGCACCCTGCTGCTGACCCACAATATCGAAACCCTGGGGCAGATGAGCTGCAACCCCGCTATTGGCGGTATCGGCAAAGGCCATCTGGTCAAAGAGGTGGATGCCTTGGGTGGCGTAATGGGGCGGGCGGCCGACCGGGCCGGCATCCAGTTTCGCACCCTCAATGCGCGCAAGGGGCCGGCGGTTCGGGCAACCCGTGCCCAGACCGATCGGGTGCTCTACCGGGCGGCCATCCGGTCGGTGCTGGAAAACCAGCCCAATCTGGAGATCTTCCAGCAGGCGGTCGATGATCTGGTGGTAGAGGGCGATCGGGTAACAGGGGTGGTCACCCAGATGGGGCTGCGTTTTTATGCGCCAGCGGTCGTGCTGACGGTAGGCACCTTTCTGGGTGGGCGCATCCACATCGGGCTATCCAATTATGAAGGGGGTCGGGCGGGTGACCCCCCCTCCAATGCCCTGGCGCAACGGCTGCGTGAACGGCCTTTTAATGTGGCACGGCTGAAGACCGGGACGCCGCCACGGATTGATGCGCGCAGTATCGATTTCAGCCAGCTACAGGCGCAGCCGGGCGACCGGCCCACACCGCTCTTCTCCTTTATCGGCACCCCGGCAGACCACCCCCGGCAGGTGAGCTGCCACATCACCCACACCAACGAACGCACCCATGAAATCATCCGGGGAGGGCTCTCCCGGTCGCCCATGTATGCAGGGGTGATCGAGGGGGTTGGTCCGCGCTACTGCCCCTCGATCGAGGACAAGGTGGTGCGCTTTGCACAGCGTGACTCACACCAGATATTTATTGAGCCGGAGGGGCTGGATACCCACGAGATCTACCCCAACGGCATCTCCACCAGCCTGCCATTTGATGTGCAGCATGCGCTGGTGTGCTCCATGAAGGGCTTTGAGAATGCCTGGATCACCCGGCCGGGCTACGCCATTGAATATGACTTTTTTGACCCGCAGGATCTGCGTGCCTCACTCGAAACCCGTCACCTGGAAGGGCTCTTTTTTGCCGGGCAGATCAACGGCACCACAGGCTACGAAGAGGCGGCAGCACAGGGGCTGCTGGCCGGAGCCAACGCCGTTTTGAAGCAGCGTGGAGAGGCGCCCTGGTCACCCCGTCGGGATGAGGCCTACCTGGGGGTGCTGGTGGATGACCTGATAACCTGCGGCACCAGCGAACCCTACCGGATGTTTACCAGCCGGGCCGAGTACCGCCTGCTGCTGCGCGAAGACAATGCCGACCTGCGGCTGACAGAAAAGGGGCGGCAGCTGGGGCTGGTGGATGACCACCGCTGGGCCATCTTTGAAAAGAAGCGGGAGGCCATCGTGCAGGAGCAGCAGCGGCTGCGTGACTGCTGGGTGCATCCCGGCAAGGTCTCCGAAGAGCAGGTTCGATCCATTCTCAATGGCGCACTGTCGCGTGAGGTCAGGGTGCTGGATCTGCTGGCCAGACCGCAGATTGGCTATGCAGAGCTTATGCAGTTGCCCGGGGTTGGCCCCGGTGTGGATGATCCAAAGGTGGCAGAGCAGCTGGAGATACAGGCCAAATATGCGGGTTATATCAAACGCCAGCATGAAGAGATCGACCGGCAACAGCGCAATGAGAGACTGGCGCTGGGGGATGAACTCGATTACGACCAGGTGCGGGGACTCTCCTTCGAGGTGCGGGAGAAACTGAAACGCAACCGCCCGGCAACACTGGGTCAGGCATCCCGCATGCCGGGCATTACACCGGCCGCCATCTCCCTGTTGCTGATCCATATAAAACGAACAGAAAAATGAGAGAGGCAGAACTGAGCCAGGCATTGGCTGGCGGCATAGCTGAACTGAATCTACAGATCACAGCCAAGCAGCAGGATGCCCTGCTGACCTATATCGCTTTACTGAATCGCTGGAACAAGAGATTTAATCTCACGGCAGTACGTGACCCGGCTGAGATGATCCCGCGCCACCTGCTGGACAGCCTGTCAGTAAGCGCTTACATGCAAGGCAAAAGGGTGCTGGATGTGGGCACCGGAGCGGGGCTGCCGGGGATACCGCTGGCCACTGTCCATCCCGATATTCAATTCACCCTGCTCGACAGCAATGGCAAAAAAACCCGCTTCGTCAGGCAGGCGGTGATAGAGCTGGGGCTGAAGAATGTGCAGGTAGAGCAGATGCGTGTAGAGGCCTACAGACCCCCTCAAAAATTTGATACCGTGATAACCCGCGCCTTTGCCGCGCTATCAGAAATTCTTGACCTCACCTCACACCTTCTCTCCCCCACAGGGCAACTGCTGGCAATGAAAGGCCGCCAGACACAGGATGAACTGGAGGTTGCAGATCTGGCAGGGCGATCCATTGAGGTGATCCAGCTACAGGTGCCGCAGCTGGAGGGGGAGCGATATGCGGTGTTGATAAAGGGTGAAGGTGGGCGGCCTAAAACCCTCGGTTGAAATTAGAGTTATGCTATCAAGTCTTTGTAAGCGATTGTTCAAGGGGAGAATCAGAATACAAGGTTCACATCGCGTGAGCCGTGTAAAATACGAACCAGTTCGATGCCGGTGGTATTGGTTCGGTAGTACAGAACAGTCGACTGGGAAGCTTTTCAGATTCGGAGCCAAGTCGACTCTGTCGGCGCCGATCTTGGTAAACTCGGCGAGCTTCCGTGCTTTTTCCTCCAATCGCTCCAGGAAGCGGTCGGCGCTGGTAGGGCACTCCTCGGCGATATAGAGCCAGATATCGAGCAGATCCTGCTCCGCTTCGGGCGTTGCCAGCCATGGAGAGTGAAACGAAGGCTGTAGGCGTAGGCCGCTCGTAGCACACCCGTCGTGCCTTGCGCCAGAGGGGATGCAGCGTAGGCATCCGAAACGCCGTCTAGCCATTGCGGAAGCACTGTGTAGCCAGCAGCGAGCTTGCGATGATGTGGCGAAGCGGTGCGCACGCAGGGCGGCTGCGGCAAAAGGAATTAGCCGTCGTGATAAGCGAGGGCAAAAGGGGGGCTTGGATGTCCCGTTTTGCATACTGAGCATCACGACTCACTTATGAAGTGACCAAAGTGGGCACTAACCAGCGCCCTCCAGGCTTTGCCGCCCCTTGGCTTTGATTGCATCGATATCGAGCGGTCTGCCACCGCCCCTGTTCAAAGACTCCAGACCCTGGTCGATCTCCTTGCGCAATGCTTCCAGCTTCACGGCCCGAAGGGCATCCTGCTCCTCCAGAAGCCGCAGAGCCTCGCGAACCACCTCGCTCACGGAGTTGTACATTCCCTTCTCGACCTTTTGTTTCAAATAGGCTTCCAATTGCGGTGTCAGTGATACATTCATGAGTTCGATCTCTTAAGCAGAATTCCAATAATGCTGGAATTATTATAGCAATCATTGCTAATGACTGTTATCAGCCATGACTGCCCTCGAATACTTTGCTTTGTCAGCTTTTTTTACACTCTGTTTAATCCCCGCTTCCAGACCCCTCTCTTTTTTGCCCTGTGGTGTATAACTTTTTGTTTTTACATTGATTATCGAATTTGTGTTTGGTGCAATACGTTGCGCTATTGCACCCTATGATGCCGGACAGATCGGCGGTGATTGGCAAATTGAGAATAAATTTGCAATAAAACTGTCAGAATTTTTTACACCTTTACACTTTTGCACGGGCATGTGCCGTGCCTAACTAACTGAATATATTGGAGAATAGAAAATCGGCATAATGCTTGCAGCAAAGTGTCTTGTAAGTAATTGGTTATGCGCCAAAGCGGGCTTGGGTGCAAAGGGATGGCTGGAATAGCGGTCTAAACAAAGAGGCGATCATGAATAAAAGACTAGGACTACTCTGCACAGGGGTATTGATATTGGGGCTGGCAGGTACAGCGCAAGCAACCTTGATTGACCGTGGCAACGGCCTGATTTACGATGATGACCTGGACATCACCTGGGCGGCGAATGCCAACATCAATGGCACGATGATGAACTGGGATACGGCCGTAGCCTGGGCTGGCGGCCTGAGCTACGGTGGCTATGACGACTGGCGGTTGCCGACCACACAACAACCTGATGCAAGTTGTGATAGTCAACATAATCCGGGCGGTGGTTTCCCCCTACAGGGTTACGGTTACAATTGCAGCGGTAGTGAGCTGGGGCATCTGTTCTATACCGAATTGGCTGGCACGGCTGGATCTTCGATTCTGAATGCCGCTGACCCGAATGGCTACTTGGCGCTGTTTTCCAATGTGCAGTCTGACTACTACTATTGGTCGGGTACGGAGGTTGCGCCCAAAACCTCCGACGCGTGGTTCTTCTATACCTACGACGGTAACCAGAACGGCTACCATAAGGACAATGATTTTTATGCCTGGGTCGTTCGTTCCGGCGATGTCGCTGGCGTACCTGAACCGGCAACACTGCTGCTTTTTGGACTCGGTTTGGCGGGTTTAGTTGTGGCGAGAAGAGACCAGAGCCAGCGTTGATTATTTGCTGATTCAGATGATTTGACCCTATCGGGTGTGTCAGGTTTTTTTACAGCATGGCACGTTATGAACACCTGCCGATCTACAAACAGGCGATGGCCGTTTCTGGCATCCTGTCTCCCACGGCACTTGCACATCCTGCAGATCGGATGTTGCTATCCATTTTGAAGAGGCAGTCGCCGGATTTAGCCATTACCCTAAGACCTCAAGCATATTTCCAAAAGCCTAATGTTACGCATAACCTGATTTAACATCCGTGCTGTAATTATATCCTTCTCTACCATCCATGAACCACTGGAATCATACCGCAAGCTCCAGGGGCATAACATCTGATTTACAGGTTATGTAAGCGTCTGATTTTGAGTGCTTTAATGCTGAAGTTTATATTCTGGCAGGGTTAACTGAGGATAATGTCGGCTTTTCCTCTTCCCTGATCAGCAGGCGGGATGTATGCTGCACAGTCCTGTTTTCAAACTGCCCGGCATTCCTGCCTGGCAGATCGTTCATTGATGAAGCCATGGCTCGAATTATCACTATTGCCAATCAGAAGGGTGGTGTCGGCAAGACGACTACATCGGTCAATCTTGCAGCTGCCATCGCGGGCAAACGCAACCGTGTGCTGCTGGTCGATCTTGACCCCCAGGGCAATGCCACTATGGGTTGCGGGGTAGATAAGTACAAACTGAAAAGCTCATGTTGTGATGTGCTGTTGGGCGAGTGCCGTCTGCATGAAGCAGTGATTACACTGGACGAGATCGGGATGGATATCCTGCCGGCCAATGCCGATCTGACGGCGGCAGAGGTGGGTCTGATGGATCTGCCGCTACGCGAGAAGCGCCTCAGCCTGGCGCTGGAAGGGTCGCAGGAAGATTATGACTACATTTTTATAGATTGCCCCCCTTCACTCAACATGCTCACCATCAACGCCCTGGTGGCATCGGGCGGGGTGTTGGTGCCGCTACAGACAGAGTACTATGCGCTGGAAGGGCTGACGGCGCTGATGAAGACCATTGAACAGCTCAAGCACAGTCGCAACCCGGATCTGCAACTTGAAGGCATTCTGCGCACCATGCATGATCCGCGCAATAATCTTGCGGTGGAGGTGTCGGCACAGCTGCTGACCCACTTCAAAGACAAGGTATTCAATACGGTGATACCCCGAAATGTGCGGGTGGCCGAAGCGCCCAGCCACGGTCTGCCGGTGCTGATGTATGATAAATCCTCGCGTGGGGCGATCTCCTATCTGGCACTGGCCAGTGAGGTTTTGCGGCGACATGCACAGTGCCGTCCCGCCTCCGCATAACCCCTGATCAACACACAACCTGAACCCTGACTGATTCGATATGGCAGCAAAAAAACGTGGCCTTGGGCGAGGCCTGGACGCCCTGCTGGGCAGTGGGGCTTCTGAAGAAGCGAACGCCACTGATGGTGGTGACAACGGCTCAAAAGATGGCGATTTTGTCACTCTGCCAGTAGATTTGATCCAGCGGGGTCGATACCAGCCCCGGCGGGATTTCAACCCCGACAGCCTGCGTGAGCTGGCGGACTCGATTGCCGCCCAGGGCGTGGTGCAGCCGATTGTGGTGCGTCCGGTGGGTCAAGGGCGCTATGAGATCATCGCTGGTGAACGCCGCTGGCGGGCAGCTCAGCAGGTCGGCCTGAGCGATATCCCGACCGTGGTTCGGGACGTATCGGATCAGACCGCCATGGCAATGGGGCTGATCGAAAATATCCAGCGGGAAGATCTGAATCCGCTGGAAGAGGCCACCGCCCTGCACCGCCTGCTGAATGAGTTTGAACTCACCCACCAGCAGATCGCCCAGGCGGTTGGAAAATCCCGCACCACGGTAACCAATCTGCTGCGCCTGCTGGAGCTTAACGAGGATGTCAAACGGCTGGTGGAGGCGGGAAAGATTGAGATGGGACATGCCCGCGCCCTGCTGGGGTTACAGGCGCAGACGCAGAGTGATGGCGCCAGAGAGGTGGTCAAAAAGGGCTTGTCGGTCAGAGAGACAGAGCGGCTCGTGCGTCGTCTGCAAGGGGAGGCATCCGGCGATTCGGCAAGGGACAAAAAGCCTGTAAAAGATGATCCAGACATCTCACGGCTACAGGAAGATCTGTCAGAGCGGTTGGGCGCACAGGTGAAGCTCCAGCAAGGGGCAAAAGGGAAGGGAAAACTGGTAATCTCCTATAACAGCCTCGATGAGCTGGAGGGGATTTTGGAGCACATCCAGTAGTCGATGAGCGAAGCGCTAATTATTTAACCGCACCGATTGACCCGGTATCTGAATCCGCCTATACTGCGCCGCTCTAATTTCGCCCGACATTGGTACGGCACAGAGGCTCGGGATGCAAATTACAGACAGAGGTCAGGCCTTCAAGACGGTTTTTGCGCAATTTGCGATGACCCTGCTGGTCTCTGCTGTTTTGGCAGTGGTTGCACCGCAGCATGCCTATTCGGCGCTGGCTGGTGGTTTGATTGCAAGCAGTGCGAATGCCTTTTTTTCATTTTGGGTGTTTGGTCACTACAGTGCTCAACACCCAAACAAGCTGGTTGCTCGGCTTTATGGAGCGGAGACTGCCAAGCTGATTCTGGTCGGAGTGCTGTTTGCAGCCGCCGTCCAGTTAATAGTTCCGCTCAGTGGAGGCGCCCTGTTCGGTGTCTTTTTGTTGATCCACCTGATGCCGGGATTGATGAGTTTGCTTAATTAACAACAAACCTGTTTTGAGAATGTAAAGAGATGGCTGGCGACACCCTAACTTCAAGCGAATATATCAAGCATCATTTGACTAACCTGACCTTTGGTCAGAAAGCAGATGGTTCATTGGGCATTGCGGATACCGCAGCAGAGGCTGCGCAGATGGGTTTCTGGGCAATCCACGTGGATACCATGTTCTGGTCTCTCCTGCTGGGTGGTATTTTCCTTTATTACTTCAAAAAAGCAGCTGATACAGTAACCACAGGCGTCCCTGGTGGTTTGCAAAATTTTTGCGAATGGATCATTGAGTTTATTGACGAGAGTGTTCGCGGCTCCTTTACCAGCAAGAATGTCCTGGTTGCCCCATTGGCATTGACCATCTTTGTATGGGTCTTCCTGATGAATCTGATGGATCTGGTTCCCGTTGACGTTATTCCGCTGCTTGCAGGCTGGTTTGGCATCCATTTTATGAAGGTTGTCCCCTCTACCGATCTTAACGCCACCTTTGGTCTGGCCATTGGTGTTTTTAGCCTGATGATCTTCTACAGCATCAAAGTAAAAGGCCTCAAGGGCTTTATGGGCGAGCTTACCTTCATGCCGTTCCAGTCAAAAAATCTGGTTGTTCAGGTGTTGTTCATCCCGATTAACTTTTTGCTTGAGTTTGTCAGCCTGATTGCCAAGCCAGTCTCACTGGCACTTCGTCTCTTCGGTAATATGTATGCTGGTGAGATGATCTTTATCCTGATTGCCATTATGTACAACGCTGGACTTGTTCTAGGCCTGTTCGGCGGTGTGCTACAGCTGGGCTGGGCAATCTTTCATATCCTTATTATTACACTACAGGCGTTTATCTTTATGACGCTGGCTATTGTGTATATGGATATGGCTCATAACGAGCACTAATTTACTTTTCTATTCACTAACTAACTCACCAAATTTAAGGGGAGAGCAAAATGACAGAAGCAACAGCAATGTTGTATATCGCCGGAGCAATCATGATAGGTTTTGGCGCTCTGGGGGCTGCGATAGGCATTGGCGTTCTGGGTGGCCGTTTTCTGGACGGAGCGGCACGTCAGCCGGAACTTGTTCCAATGTTGCGTACCCAGTTCTTCATCGTCATGGGCCTGGTTGATGCCATACCCATGATTGCTGTTGGTCTGACGATGTACATACTGTTTGCGGTTGCCGGTTAACCCCCGGCTTATTAACCCAATTATCTGCGAAGCGACTTTCAGGTAACTGAAAGCGAGGTAATAACAGAATGAACATCAATTTAACTCTATTCGGTCAGCTCGTATCGTTTGGCGTGTTCGTGTGGTTTACGCTGAAGTATATCTGGACTCCGATGATGGGCGCGTTAGAAGAGCGTCGTAACGGAATCGCCGATAGCCTCTCTGCTGCTGAAAAAGGCAAGCATGATGAAGTGCTTGCAAAGCAGCATGCCAAAAAGATCCTGCTTGAAGCCAAGAATCAGGCTTCCGAGATCAAGGCGCAAGGTGAAAAACGGGCGTCTGAAATTGTCGATGAGGCGAAAAATGAGGCGTATGCTGAAGGCGAACGTCTGCTAACCGCTGCGCGTGCCGAAATCGACCAAGAGGTTAGTCGGGCTCGTGAGCAGCTACGCGAACAGGTTGCAACCCTGGCCATCTCCGGTGCAGAGAGAATTCTTCAGCGTGAAATCGATGCAGCGGCTCATAAAGACGTTGTCGATTCCGTCGCCAACCAGATCTAAGGCACCATTATGGCTGGAGAAAACTTAACCATTGCCCGCCCATATGCAGAAGCGGTTTTTGGTCGAGCCAGTGAAACCGATAAGCTGGATCACTGGTCAGATACACTTGGCCTGCTGGCTGCCGTTGTGCAGGATGAAAGGGTAGCCGCCGCGATCTCAAACCCAAAGTTTGAGAGTGACCAGCGCGTTTCACTTATGCTGGATATCTGCGCAAAGCATCTGGATGCGGAAGGTCAAAATCTGGTGCGGCTGCTGGTGCATAATAGCCGACTGAGTGTCCTGCCTGAGATCGCATCGATCTACGAAGGGCTTAAAAATGAGAGTCAGGGGCGCCTTGATGTAGAGATAGTCTCCGCATACAAGATGACCAAGGCTCAAGAAAACACGCTTGCAGCTGCGCTGAAAAAGCGCCTTGACCGAGAGATCCGGGTTACCAGTGAAATCAATCGTGATCTGATTGGTGGCGTAATCATACGTGCTGGAGATCTGGTAATTGACGGATCTGTACAAGGTCGACTGCGAAAGCTAGCCACTGAATTAGGAATATAACGAGAAGCCATCATGCAGCTCAATCCATCTGAAATTAGCGATCTGATCAAGAGTCAGATTGAAAAATACGAGCCAGAAACCGAAGCCCGCACAGAGGGCACCATCGTCAGCTTGACGGACGGTATCGCCCGCATCCACGGTCTGGCAGACGCAATGTCATACGAAATGCTGGAGTTTCCAGGCAACACCTTTGGTCTTGCTCTGAACCTCGAACGTGACTCTGTCGGCGCGGTTATCCTTGGCCCCTATACACACCTCTCAGAAGGCGATGCCGTAAAATGTACCGGCCGCGTGTTGGAGGTGCCTGTCGGGCCAGGGCTGCTGGGTCGCGTTGTCGATTCGCTGGGTCTGCCGATTGATGGCAAGGGTGCTATTGACGCTGCTGGTACGAAGCCAATTGAAGAGATTGCGCCAGGCGTTATCGCACGTAAATCTGTCGATGAGCCGGTTCAAATCGGACTTAAAGCGATTGATGCCATGGTGCCGGTTGGGCGTGGACAGCGTGAGCTGATCATTGGTGATCGCCAAACAGGTAAGTCAGCCATCGCCATTGATGCCATCATCAACCAAAAAGGTACAGGCATTAAGTGTATCTATGTTGCGATTGGTCAGAAGGCCTCTACCATTGCACAGGTTGTTCGCAAGCTGGAAGAGCACGGCGCAATGGATCACACCATTGTGGTTGCCGCCTCTGCCGCTGATTCTGCGGCACTACAGTTTATCGCACCTTATTCTGGTGCCACCATGGGTGAGTACTTCCGTGATCGCGGTGAAGACGCACTGATTATCTATGATGATCTGACCAAACAGGCCTGGGCCTATCGTCAGGTATCACTGCTGCTGCGTCGTCCGCCGGGTCGTGAAGCCTATCCGGGTGACGTGTTCTATCTCCATTCACGCCTGCTGGAGCGTGCATCGCGCATCAGCGCCGAGCATGTCGAGAAGATCACCAATGGTGAAATAAAGGGCAAGACCGGCTCTTTGACCGCGCTGCCTATCATCGAAACCCAGGGCGGTGACGTATCAGCATTCGTACCGACCAACGTAATCTCTATTACGGACGGTCAGATCTTTCTGGAAGCCGACCTGTTCAACGCAGGTATTCGTCCAGCGATCAACGCCGGCCTCTCTGTATCACGGGTGGGTGGTGCGGCGCAGACCAAGATCATCAAAAAGTTGGGTGGCGGTGTCCGTCTGGTACTGGCGCAATATCGTGAGCTGGCAGCATTTGCCCAGTTTGCATCAGATCTTGACGAGGCTACCCGCAAGCAGCTGGAGCGTGGCGAGCGTGTGACCGAGCTGATGAAGCAGGCGCAATACTCTCCGCTCTCTGTGGCCGAGATGGCCGTCTCCTTGTTTGCTGCCAACGAAGGCTACCTGGATGACGTTGAGGTCAACAGGATTGTGGCGTTCGAAGCCTCACTGCACGGCTACATGAAGAGCAACCAGCAGGCATTGAGCGACAAGATCAATGCAGAAGCTAACTACAATGACGAAATCATCCAGTCATTGCATGATGCGCTCAAGGATTTCAAAGCCAACCACAGCTGGTAGGCCGAGAGATAGACGAGATCGCATTTAGGCTTATTTAACAGAGAGCAATCATGGCAGGCGCAAAAGAGATACGCACCAAGATCGCCAGCATCAAAAACACGCAGAAGATCACCTCTGCGATGGAGATGGTGGCGGCCGCCAAAATGCGCAAGGCTCAGGAACGCAAAGAGGCAACAGCCCCTTATGCGGCAAAGATGAAAAATGTCATCAGCCACCTGTCCCATGCGCATCCAGAGTACAGACACAGCTTCATGATCGAACGTGAAGCCAAGCGGGTGGGCTACATCGTTATCTCATCTGACCGTGGTCTGTGTGGCGGCCTGAACAACAACCTGTTTCGCCAGCTGGCCAGAGAGATCAAGATACAGCAAGAGAGCGGTGTCGAGGTTGAGTTCTGCACCATCGGCAAAAAGGCGTTGGGTTTCTTTCGTCGCTACGGTGGCCGGGTGATGGCAGAGGCCACCCAGCTGGGTGACGCCCCTCGCATCGAGGATCTGATTGGTGTGGTAAAGGTGATGCTGGATGCCTATGAGAACGGCAAAATCGACCGTATTTATATCGCCTACAACCAGTTTGTTAACACCATGACCCAAAACCCTACTGTTGAGCAGCTGGTGCCAATAGCCGGTGAAGCAGAGGAAGAGCTGAAGCACCACTGGGACTACATCTACGAGCCTGAGTCAAAAGAGGTTCTGGACGGCTTGTTAACACGCTACATTGAGTCGCTGGCATACCAGGGTGTTGTTGAAAACGGCGCTTGTGAGCAGTCTGCACGCATGGTTGCAATGAAATCCGCATCAGACAATGCTGGTGAGCTGATTGACGAGCTGCAACTGATATACAACAAGGCACGCCAGGCAGCGATTACCCAGGAGATCTCCGAGATCGTGAGCGGTGCTGCAGCGGTTTAAGTGCTACGAGTTGTTTTCAACTTGAGCAAAACGAATTTTTTAGAGTATAAATTTTCAACCTGACCCGATCAGGCAAGAAAGAGGATTAACTAATGGCCGGTAAAGTGGTAGAAATCATTGGCGCGGTAGTGGATGTTGAGTTCCCCCGTGATGAAATGCCTAAGGTCTACGATGCGCTGAAAATCGAAGAGGTCGGTTTGACCCTGGAAGTTCAGCAGCAGTTAGGCGATGGTGTGGCTCGTGCTATTGCCATGGGGTCTACCGATGGCCTGAAACGTGGTCTGGCGGTTGATAACACAGGCGCACCTATCCAGGTGCCCGTAGGTCAGGGTACCTTGGGACGCATTATGGATGTATTGGGTAACCCAATCGATGATGCAGGCCCTGTAGAGACTGAGAAATATATGCCGATCCACCGTGCGGCTCCCAAGTTTGATGAGCAGTCGAGCGCACTGGAAGTGCTTGAAACCGGCATCAAGGTTATCGACCTGATCATGCCCATCCAGAAGGGCGGCAAGGTTGGCCTGTTCGGTGGCGCGGGTGTAGGCAAAACCGTTACCCTGATGGAGCTTATCCGTAACATCGCGGTCGAGCACTCCGGCTTCTCGGTATTCGCCGGTGTGGGTGAGCGTACTCGTGAGGGTAACGATTTCTACCACGAAATGGCGGAAGGCAACGTACTGGATAAGGTGTCACTGGTCTATGGCCAGATGAACGAGCCTCCAGGCAACCGTCTGCGCGTGGCGCTGACCGGCCTGACCATGGCCGAAAACTTCCGTGACGAAGGGCGTGATGTGCTGTTGTTCGTTGACAACATCTATCGTTATACCCTGGCGGGAACCGAGGTATCTGCACTGCTGGGTCGTATGCCTTCTGCGGTGGGCTACCAGCCTACTCTGGCGGAAGAGATGGGCGCACTGCAAGAGCGTATCACCTCTACCAAGACCGGCTCCATCACCTCATTCCAGGCCGTCTATGTGCCGGCGGATGATTTGACCGATCCCTCCCCTGCAACCACTTTTGCGCATCTGGATGCGACCCTGGTGTTGTCTCGCCAGATCGCAGAGCTGGGCATCTATCCAGCGGTAGATCCACTGGATTCCACCAGCCGGATTCTTGATCCAAACATCGTTGGCGCAGAGCACTACGAAGTGGCTCGTGGCGTGCAGGGTACACTGCAACGCTATAAAGAGTTGAAGGATATCATCGCCATTCTGGGCATGGATGAGCTGTCAGATGAAGATAAGCTTTCCGTAACCCGCGCCCGTAAGATCCAGCGTTTCCTCTCCCAGCCGTTCTTCGTGGCAGAGGTATTTACCGGCGCACCCGGTAAATACGTCTCATTGAAAGATACACTGATCGGTTTTAAAGCCATTCTTGCGGGTGAGTATGACCATCTGCCAGAGCAGGCCTTCTATATGGTTGGTGGAATCGACGAAGTAGCAGCAAAGGAAGAGAAGTAGACAGCGCTTCCCGCTCTGGAGACATATTTAGATGGCAATGACGATACATGTAGACATTGTGAGTGCAGAGGGAGCGATCCACTCTGGACTGGCCGAGATGGTCTATGCACCTGCCGTAATGGGCGAACTGGGTATTGCACCTCGCCATACACCGCTGGTAACCCAGCTTAAGGCGGGTGAAGTACGAGTAGATGAAGGCGATGGCAAAGAGATGCAGCACTTCTTTGTCTCAGGCGGCATCCTTGAGGTTCAGCCGCACGTCGTTACCATCCTTGCCGATACCGCTATTCGCGCGGCGGATCTGGATGAGGCTGCTGCACTTGAGGCCAAACGTCGAGCCGAGGATGCCTTGGCCGGCCAGCAGGCTGACTTTGAACATGCTAAAGCGCAGGCCGAGTTGGCGGAAGCGGCCGCACAGCTGAGAGCAATTGATAAATTACGCAAAACACACGGTTGATTGCTGGACATTAATGCGGCACCAAAAACGGTTCTCCCTGAGAGCCGTTTTTTTTTGCGTATACAGGTACAATTAATCTTCACTCTAAATAACGAGACGGAAATCAGATGAAACTTGGGGTTGTTATTCTAGCTGCCGGACAGGGAACACGTATGCGTTCCTCACTACCTAAGGTTTTGCATCGATTGGCCAATCGCCCGCTGCTCAGGCATGTGGTTGATACCTCCAAAAAGCTTGCTCCAGAGCAGATTATTGTGGTCTTTGGACACGGTGGGGCGATGGTTCCGCAGGTCTTCTCCTCGGATGGCGGCTTGATCTGGGTGGAGCAGCAACAACAACTGGGTACGGGGCATGCGGTAGATCAGGCGCTTCCAGCCCTTGCCGATGTCGATCAGGTTCTGGTGCTGTATGGCGATGTGCCGCTGATCCAGGCCGAAACGCTCTCGTCACTGATCCAGGCGGCAGCTGAGACCGACCTGGCGCTGCTTACCGTTGAGCTGGAAAATCCTACAGGCTATGGGCGCATTGTGCGCACTGCACAAGGCAGGGTGCAGCGCATTGTAGAGCAGAAAGATGCAACGGCTGAAGAGCTGGCCATTACCGAGATCAACACCGGTTTTCTGATTGCAGATAAAAAGAGGCTGATCTATTGGCTGTCGCGCGTCGATAACCATAATGCTCAAAAGGAGTACTACCTCACGGATATCGTGGAGCTTGCGGTTGCCGATGGTGTCGATGTAAAGGTGGCGCAGCCGGAGGATGCAACAGAGGTGATGGGTGTGAATGATCGTGCCCAACTGGCACAGCTGGAGCGCCACTATCAACAACACCAAGCCAAAATACTAATGCAGCAAGGGGTGGCCTTTTTGGATCCATCGCGGTTTGATCTTCGCGGCGAGCTGACGGCTGGCCGAGATGTTCAGATTGATATCAATGTGATCATCGAAGGCAGGGTAGAGCTGGGGGATGATGTCTGCATTGGTGCCAACAGCGTTATTCGAAACAGCGTTGTTGCCGATGGGGTTCAGATCCTTGAAAATTGTGTGATTGAAGATGCGACTATCGGTGCAGAGAGTGTGATTGGCCCCTTCGCACGCATCCGGCCTGGAACCCAACTGGCGGGTAGAAACCGGGTGGGTAACTTTGTTGAGATTAAAAAATCTGTTATCGATGAGGGCAGCAAGATCAATCATCTGAGCTATATCGGCGATGCCGTGGTTGGAAAGGATGTCAACATTGGTGCCGGTACCATCACCTGCAACTATGACGGAGCCAATAAATCTCAAACCATTATTGGTGACAATGCCTTTATTGGTTCTGATTCACAGCTGGTTGCCCCGGTTGAAATTGGCGCGGGTGCCACCATCGGAGCAGGCTCTACCATTACTTCTGATACGCAACCGGAGATGCTGACACTCAGCCGCAGCAGGCAATACAGTGTCAAAGGCTGGAAACGTCCGGTAAAAAAACCGAAAAAATAGAGGCAAGATCACTATGTGCGGAATTGTCGGTGCCATTGCACAGGAAGATGTAACAGCTGTTTTATTGGAGGGGTTAAAGCGCCTGGAGTATCGGGGCTATGACTCGGCAGGGATCGCGATCCGAACGGCGGATGGGCGGCTGCAACGGGTTCGCTCTGTTGGCAAGGTGGCGGCGCTCCAGGGGTTACTCGACAGGAACACCGTTAAGGGTAATCTGGGCATTGCACACACCCGATGGGCAACCCACGGCATGCCTGCTGAGCGGAATGCCCATCCCCACATGAGTGGCGAGCAGGTTGCCATCGTGCACAACGGCATCATCGAAAACCACAGTGAGCTGCGGAAGCAGCTTGAGGCTCAAGGCTACACCTTTACCTCCGAAACCGATACCGAGGTGATCGCCCATCTGCTGGCTAGCCTGATGGGAGGCAGCCAGGATTTGGTTCAGATTGTACGTGCCGCCATCAAAAAACTTGTGGGCGCCTATGCATTGGCGGTGGCGAATCCCGAGGATTCGGAGCGGCTGGTAGTGGCGCGTGCGGGAAGCCCCCTGGTGGTTGGTGTGGCAGAGGATGGCAACTATATCGCCTCGGATGTTTTCGCGCTGCTGCCGGTTACCCAGCGTTTTATATTTCTTGAGGAGGGCGACATTGCGGAGGTGCGGCGAGATGGCGTCACGGTCTTTGATAGAGATGGCAATGTGGTAGAGCGCCCGGTTCGAAAATCACATCTGGCCGCATCAACCGCTGACAAAGGCCCCTACCCGCACTACATGCTCAAAGAGATCCATGAGCAGCCCGCAGTGATTGCCGAAACCCTTGAGGGGCGCATCTACAAAGGGCGGCTGCTGGAAGAGAGCTTTGGCCATGAGGCGAAACTGCTGCTGGACAGAACGGAGGCGGTGCACATCATTGCCTGTGGCACCAGCTATCATGCAGGTCTGGTAGCAAAATACTGGCTGGAGGAGATAGGCCTGCAGTGCAGTGTGGAGGTGGCAAGCGAATATCGCTACCGTCGGGTTGTGGTGCCGAAAAGCACGCTATTTATCACGATCTCCCAATCTGGAGAGACAGCAGACACCCTGGCGGCACTGCGCGGTGCAAAAGAGGCAGGCTATCTGGGCAGCCTCTGCATCTGCAATGTGCCCGAGAGCTCACTGGTGCGTGAGTCGGACGTTGCGCTGATGACGCGCGCCGGGCCAGAGATCGGGGTCGCCTCTACCAAGGCCTTCACCACCCAGCTGGTCGCCTTTCGCCTGCTTACCCTGGCGTTTGCCCGCAGGCGGGGGATGACTCAGGAACGCGAGAAAGAGCTGGTGGATGAGCTGCACGCCCTGCCCCGTCAGGTCGAGGTTGTGCTGAAGCTGTCAGATGCGATTCGCGAGATGGCCAATGGCTTTGCCAAAAAAGAGCATGCACTCTTTTTAGGGCGCGGTACCTTTTATCCCATTGCGTTGGAGGGTGCGCTGAAGCTGAAGGAGATCTCCTACATCCATGCCGAAGCCTATCCTGCCGGGGAGCTGAAGCATGGGCCATTGGCCCTGGTGGATGCGGATATGCCCGTGGTGTGTGCCCTGCCGGATGATGCACTGCTGGAGAAGGTGCTGTCGAACCTGCAAGAGGTACGGGCACGAGGCGGCGAGCTATTTCTGTTCAGTGACCGCGCCGTCAGTATCGATCTGGATCACTACCAAAACCTGACGCTGGATGACATCTTCCCGACCACGGCACCGATTGTCTATAGCATCCCGCTGCAACTGCTCTCCTACCATGTGGCGGTTCTGAAAGGCACCGATGTGGATCAGCCTCGCAATCTGGCAAAGTCAGTGACTGTAGAGTAGTGGCGGCTTACTTTGCTGCCTCGATCTCTTTATGCACAGATTCCAGGTTGCGCGCCCAGATCCCTTTTTGCCGCAGCTGTGATGCAAGCTTTGGTCGGGCGGCGATGGCGGCAGCCCGGTCAGGGTAGATGCCGTAGAGCAGTGGATACCAGGGTTTGCCGTTGCGAGAGGTTTTAAAGTAGGCAACCTGCCCCGCCAGCTTGTGCCGCTTGATATAGGCAGGGATCTTTGAGCGGTCTGTTAAACCAATAATCTGGAGCGTATAGGCGGTTGGTTTTTGAGCGAGCAACCACGCCTCCTGCCGAGGCTCTTTTTTGACGGTTTCGGGTTTGGGTGTGGCTTTTATTGCTGGTGCAGCAGCAGGTGGTTTTATTGCCATCTTGGGGGCAGAGGGGGGTTTGACCGGGGTGACAACCGGTTTGACCACCTCTGGCGTTACCGCAACGGGCGCTGTTGGCACATCGGCTGGGTCAACCATTGGAACAGCTGGTGCTGGCCTCTCTATTATCTCAGGGGGAGGTTCCGCTTTGTCTGTTGCTGGTGTAACAGCTGTAGCCACCTCCTCTCTCTTTGATATGGGCTCCAGCTCTTCAACGGGTGTGATATGCGGTGGTAATTCCGGTAACCCCGGTGCCTTCTCCGGTACTCTCTTTGGCTCAGGCAGGGGCGGCAGCTTCAGGGCCATTTCAGAGCTGTTCTCGATTACAGCAGGGTCAGCAGGGGTCTCATTGGGAGAGGTTTTATAAAAAAAGGAGTTGATCTCATCTTGAAAGAGCAACAGTACCAGGATGACAGAGATAAGCCCGAGTGTGCCGACAATGGCGGTTATGGGCAGATCTTCCATCAGCAGTTTCAGCGCAGATCGTTCGGTTGGCTTTTGAGGTGTAGCGGGGTGAGCCGGTAGTCTGGTTAAGAGGTTTTCAATCTGCCCAGGCAGCCCCTGGCTGCTATGGATAATCCTCTCCATTTGGCCAGTGGTCAGTGCAAAGGCTTCGAGTGCGCCCCGAGCCAGGAGCACCTGCGTGATATAGGCGGTAGCCTGCTCGGGGTTGAGCGGGGGCATATCCAGTGTTTGGATCGTTTGGGTGGCAAGGCTGTGGGTTCCTTGTGTATGTAAAATGTCGTCAATTGCTGGTGCGGCAAATAAAATAAGGTGCAGCAGATGTTGCTCTTTTGTGGTGGAAGAGAGGTGTAGTTGCAACAGCTCAGCAATGGTCTCAATGGGCAGTAGATGTGCATCATCGACGGCAATGACGGGGAGTCTGCCATCGTGCTGTAGCTGCTCAAAGTGATTTAGAATCTGCTGCTTTATCTGATCGTCTTTTTCCGTGACGCCGAAATGTTGAGCGAGTAGCGAATAGAGCTGCTCGGGGTGCATCATGGGGTTGGCATCAATACGGCAGAGCATCCAATGCCCAGGTGTTTGTGATTGAAGCTGAAAAAGAAGGGTTGTCTTGCCTGATCCCTGCGGCCCTTTTATCAAAGGGATCAGTTTGCTGTTTTCAGTTAGATGGTTGATAAGATCCAAACATTGCGTCAGCTCTGGATAGGTAAAGAACTGCGATGGGCGGGTTGATGCCATGCCGCCAGCCGGATCTGCCGGCCTGCGGTCGGAAGGGGAGTAGCTATCGGTTGGCTCGTCCATATTCATTTAGCGTGGCATATAGGTGGTCATGATTGAAGTCGCCAGTCACAATGGATTTTCCAATGCCCTGGAGCAGCACCAGGCGCAGCTGGCCATCCACTACTTTTTTGTCAACTGACATGAGCTCCATAAAACGTTCCGGCGTTAAGCTGGGGGGTGGCTCCACGGGCAGGCCGGTGCGTTTGATCATTACTACAATACGCTCTTTTTCATCGTGGGTCAGCCACCCCTGTTTTTGTGACAGGGATGCGGCCATGCATATCCCTGTACCGACGGCCTCTCCATGCAGCCAGTCTCCATACCCCACCCCGGTCTCTATGGCATGCCCAAAGGTGTGACCCAGATTGAGCAGGGCGCGCTGGCCAGCCTCAAGCTCATCTGCCGCAACGATGCGGGCCTTGTTTTGGCATGAGCGGGCTATGGCATAAGAGAGGGCTTTGATATCCCGGTTTAGAAGGGCATCGAGATGCTGCTCTAACCAGGCAAAGAACTCAGCATCTGCAATAAGGCCATATTTGATGATCTCTGCCAAGCCAGCTGCCAGCTGGCGCTGTTCCAGTGTGTTGAGTGTCGCGGTGTCGGCAATGACGCAACGTGGCTGGTAGAAGGCACCGATCATATTTTTACCCAGCGCATGATTCAGGCCAGTCTTTCCGCCAACGGAAGAGTCAACCTGCGCCAACAGGGTGGTGGGGATCTGAATGAAGTGAACGCCACGCTGATAGGCAGCGGCGGCAAAGCCGGCCATATCGCCAATGACACCACCACCCAGGGCGACTATGGTGCAGCGCCGGTCAAAATGTTGTGCCAGGAGTGCATCGAATATGCGGTTCCAGACCGCAAGGGTTTTAAACTGCTCGCCATCGGGGAGTATGATGGAGGCGGTCTGAAAGCCCTTGAGGGCGGTGAGCAGTGGTTCCAGATAGAGGGGGGCAACGGTCTCATTGCTGACCACCATAACCTGCTGACTGGGGATGTGGCGCCGGTAGAGTTCGGCGTCTCCTAAAAGGCCGGAGCCGATGTAGATAGGGTAGCTTCTTTCGCCGAGGTCAACGTGCAGGGTTTGAGGGGTCGATTCCACAAGCAGGGTTCCGTACGGTAAATGGATAGAGGGTTATTATCCCGGAAAGCAGAGCCTAGGAGCCTGTCCGAGAATAGGTAAATTTACGAGCCGTCAAAAAATTAATCCCTTGAAATTCAAAGAGTTAAAAGCATTAACCCATAAAAAGCTGAGTTCTCGGACAGGCTCCTAGTGCCATGCGCGGGTTGATGTTTACCTCTCAGAGATCTGCTGGATGATATCTTTTGTTACGGCGGCGGCATTACGTCTTTCGGTCGATATAATGTAATCAGCAACCTGCCGGTACAGTGGGTCGCGCTGAGCCATCAGCTCCTGTAGTTTGGCCAGGGGGTTTTCAGTCTGTAGCAGGGGGCGGCTGCGATCCTTTTGGGTTCGGGCAAACTGCTGTTCAGGAGAGCAGTACAGGTAGATGACAATCCCGCGTGCGGTGAGGTGTTGTCGGCTTGTGGCATCCAGTACAGCGCCACCGCCAGTCGATAACACCACCCCTCGTTGCTGGGTTAACTCGTCCAGAATGGCCTGCTCCCGCTTTCTGAAGCCCGCTTCACCTTCAAACTCAAAGATGGTGGGGATATCCACCCCGGTGCGCTTCTGGATCTCAAGGTCACTATCCTTGAATTCCAGGCCAACCTTTACAGCGAGCTGTTTGCCTATTGTGCTTTTGCCTACCCCCATTGGGCCAACAAGAAAGATGTTTTCAATACGTTGCATGCAGAGGTTGTCCAGCTATCCAGTCTCTATGATTACTTTGGGAATATTCACCACCAAGGAGCTGCTCAGTGTGATCAACGTATGCTCAGCGTATCTTTCAGGATTTTGGGGGTGACAAAGATGAGCAGCTCTTTATTGTCATCTTTTTCAAAACGCTGCTTAAACATGAACCCAACATAAGGCAGGTCACCAAAGAATGGAACACGTTCTATGTTTTCCACCTTGTCACGCTCAAATACACCACCAAGTACAACGGTCTCTCCATTCTCTACCAGCACAGTGGTTTCGACAGAGCGCCTGTCAATAGGCGGTATACCCAGAAGTGCGCGCGTGTAATCAGGGTTGTCTTTGTTAATGACAAGATCCATGATGATGCGGTCATCAGGTGTGATATGGGGAGTAACTTCCAGCTTTAGCAGCGCCTCTTTAAAGGCAATGGTGGTTGCACCACTGGAGGATCTTACTTCATAAGGGATCTCCAGTCCCTGCTTGATGACCGCCTTATTCTGATCCGAGGTGATAACACGGGGGCTGGCAACAAGCTCGCCCCGGCCCTCTTGCTGCATGGCGGATAGCTCAAGGCGTAACAGGTGTGATGCCACTCTTGCCAAGACCAGGTTAATAGCTCCGCCGCGTGTAGCACTGAGTGTTTGGGGCAGATTGACCATCAGGGAGTCATTGCCAGTACCTGCAGGGTTTTCTATATAGGTTGGGCCAAAAGCGGGGTCATAGGTGACATCGCCAGGCAGGCCGCCAGTGACAATGGCGTTGGTGTTGCTGTTGGGAAACGCCTTGTCTGCAGTGTATCCGCCACCTAATTTAAAACCAATATCCTTGGCAAAATCATTATTGGCAATAACCACCCGTGATTCAATGAGCACCTGCCGGATCGGGATATCCAGCAGCTCGACCAGGCTGCGAACCTCTTCCAGTTTGGAGCTGGTGTCCTGCACCAGCAGGGTATTGGTGCGCTCATCGATTGTCACATTGCCACGCTCAGAGAGCAGGTTGTTCTCTTCGCCCTTTAACAGTGTGGCAAGGTCTGCTGCCTTGGCATAGTTGATCTGAATAAATTCAGAGCGCAGTGGAGCCAGCTCTTCGATCTGGCGCTCAGATTCAAGTATCAGCTTCTCTCGGGCAGCAATCTCTTCTGTGGGGGCGACCAGTATGACCTTGTCGGTGCGCCGCATGGAGAGCCCCTTGGTTTTGAGGATGATGTCCAGCGCCTGATCCCAGGGGACATTCTTCAATCGCAGGGTGATGCGCCCTTTTACCGTATCGCTGGTGACCATGTTCAGGCCGGTAAAATCGGCCAGCAGCTGCAGCACAGAGCGCACCTCGATGTCCTGAAAGTTGAGGGAGAGGCGATCCCCGGTAAAGATGGCTTTGTCCTGTTCCATCTTCTCTTTCTGTGCCCTGGTGAGTGGGCGCACCTCAACGGTATAGAGCTGATCTGTCTGATAGGCCAGATGCTCATAGTTGCCGATGGGAAAGATCGCTATCTTGACATTGTTGTCGGATGGGGAGGCCTCAACGGTCTGCACGGGTGTGGCAAAATCAGTTACGTCATATTTGCGTGTTAGTGGCTGTGGCAGCATGGTATCCAGGAACTCGACCACAATGTGGCCGCCCTCTTCACGCAGGTCAACCAGGGTGCCTGGGTCTGAGAGGGTGATCATTATGCGTCCCTCTCCTGCATTGCCCCGGCGGAAGTCGATGTTTTCAATGGCTCGTGCCCTGGGGGTGCTGCGGGCATACGAGGCTGTGGTTTCTTGTGATGGCTCTGACCGTGGGGCTGCTGGGGGCTGGTCGGCAATCGTGTTTCCACCTTCGATGGTGATGATCGCCTGATTTCCATCCAGGCTGATGTTGTAAGGAACGGCTGTGACCAGATTGATAACAATGCGGGTACGTGAACCTGCCTCAATGGCGGTAATGCTTCTGGCCATGCCGACACTGATCGGGAGGGTCTTCTTTTTCAGGCCACTGGACATGCCGGTAAAATCCAGGGCGATGCGTGCAGGATGATCTGTAGTAAAGCTGGTTGGTGGCATCAGCGGCCCGGAAGCGGTCAGGGTGATCTGGACACGGTTGCCGGGCAGTGTTGTGGATTTGATATCTTCTAATACCACACCCGCCGCTGCATGGGCTGGTGAAAACAGTGCCGTTATGAAAAGTAGCAGTAGCGCTTGGATCACTACAGCACGGTAGCGGTATCGGCCTGTTCTATGGCTAGCCTGATGCTGTGATCCGGATTGGACCGGCTTGCTGTTCATCTTCATATCCTCTGCTTTATTCATCATCGCTCAGTGAGAGTGCGGCGGGTCGTTCCATATAACCTGACTGTCCGTCTGGCACGATCTCTATCAGTTCAATCTGGTCTTCTGAAATGCGGGTAATGCGCCCGTGATTCTGCCCCATGTAGTTGTCCGGTTGGACGCGGTAGATGGTTCCCTCCTGCGACCGAACCAGCCCCCAGGTGTTTCCAGCCTGCTCCAGGGTTCCAACCATGCGCAGGGAGTCCAGAGGGAAATCTTCAAGCTCTTCCTTGCGGCGCAGGGTATCGGGCCGAATGCCATTGTCGGGAAGATCTATCGCCATCTCAGGTTCCTCCCCCACGGAGAAGGCAAAGGGGTTGCGCTTGTCTGAGGCGGTATAGATGAAGGTCTCAATGGGTTTGATCTCTGGAAGGGGTGTGATCCGCCCGGCTGGCCGGGATTTGACCTCGTTGACAAACTCATGGAGGTCGGCCATCTGGTTATCGCTGCAGGCAGTTAGCGCGACGCAGACAAAAACAGCAGCCATACCTTTCAGCAGAGGGGAAACGGTGTCTGCTTTCACTATTCACCCTCCTCTTCGAGATAGCGGTAGGTTTTTGCGGTTGCCTCTAAAATTAGTTTTGTTCCCCCCGGCCGTTTGCGGGAGCCCCCCTGCTTACCAGCGGGATAGATTCTTACATCATGGATGGTGACGATGCGGGGGAGCGCAGCCAATCCACTGATAAACTCCCCAAACTCATGGAAGCCGCCATGCACTTTCAGCTTTATTGGCAGCTCGGCATAAAACTCTTTGGGCACTTCACCTGTGGGCTTGAAAAGCTCAAATTCCAGTCCTGCGGCCAGGCCGGTTTGTGATACATCAACCAGTAGTTCGGCAACCTCGGTTTTGTTGGGCAGCTGGCGCAGCATGGCACCAAATGACTGCTTCATCTCCTCGAGTTGCTGTTTGTACTTATCAAGATTGGCAGCCTTGGCCTGCTGTGCCTCAAAATTCTTTTTGAGAGTGATCTCTTCCTTTTCTGCCCGCTCAAGCTGTAGCAGTTGATCCTGGGTGTTAAAGTAGTAAAAGCCGACGGACAGGAGGGTGCAGACGAGCAGGATAAGTACAATCTTGACCGGCCAGGGCCAGATGCCGACGTTGCTGAAATCCAGCTCATTGAGTTCATCAAGGTTCACTGGTCGCTCCCGCTGGCAGGATTGATCTGTTGGGCTTTCAAGCGAAAATGGTTAAGCCCGGTGCCGGTTTTGTCCTTTGTCTCAATGACCAGAAGCTGAGGTTTGCCCAGCCACTCAGATGCCTCAATCTTGCGCATATAGGCGGATACCCGGGCATTGGATTGGGCGCGCCCCTCTATTCGGATGCTCTTCCCGCTCTGTTCAACCTTGGTGAGCAGTGCGCCTTCAGGGACGGTCTTTACCAGCTCATCAAACAGATGGACGACCTCAGGCCGGCTGCTTTGCAGCTCTTGAATCACTTCCATGCGTGCCAGCAGCTTTGCTTTGGTTGATTCCAGGTTTTTAATCTCTTTGATCTTGCTCTCTACCGCAGCAATCTCTTTCTTTAAGAAGGCATTTCTATTGTTTTGATGTTTGATCAGGCCGGCAATATGCATATGGCCGATAATCAGCAGCAGCACGGTAATAACGGCCATGCCTCCAACCGCAACACCAAATTCACGTTGGCGCTGTTTGCGAAGATTTTCGCGCCAGGGCAGCAGGTTGATCTGTGCCATCTTTAGTCAAAGCTCCTTAACGCCAGGCCACAGGCAATCATCATGGAGGGGGCATCGTTGCTCAGGCTCTGAGGCTTTACCCGTGATGAGACTGACATATTGGCAAACGGGTTGGCAATGATGGCGGGGGTTCCCAGCTTCTCTTCAATCAGCTCGTCAACCCCGGGTATGGAGGAGCAGCCACCCGCCATGACGATATAATCCACGCTGTTATAAGGGCTGGATGAGAAGAAGAACTGCAGGGATCGGCTCACCTGTTGCACCATTGCTTCGCGGAAGGGATCCAGCACCTCGGGGATGTAGTTATCCGGCAGGCCGCCCTGACGTTTGGCCATGCCGGCCTCCTCATAGGAGAGGCCGTAGCGGCGTTGAATCTCTTCGGTCAACTGGCGGCCGCCAAAGTTCTGCTCCCGAGTATAGATGATCTTGTTGTTGTGCAGCACATTCATGGTAGTGGTTGCTGCACCGACATCGGCAACCGCAACGGTTTGATTTTCACCCTGCTCCGGAAGCTGATCTGCAATCTGGCTAAAGGCATTCTCCATGGCGTAGGCCTCCACATCGACCACCTCGGCGGTGAGCCCCGCAATCTCAATGGCGGCGACGCGATCATCGACATTCTCGCTGCGCGAGGCGGCCAGCAGAACATCCATCATCTCCGGGTTTTTTTCAGAGGTTCCCAGCACCTCGAAATCCATATTCACCTCCTCCAGTGAATAGGGGATATATTGGTCTGCCTCGAGCTGGATCTGCGCCTCCATCTCCTGATCGGAGAGAGAGGCGGGCATGGTGATGATCTTGGTGATGACCGCAGAGCCTGAAACGGCAACGGCAACGTGCCTGGCGCGGGAACCGGAGCGTTTTACGACATTTCTTATGGATTCGCCAACTGCATTGACATCGGCAATATTTTTCTCCACGACAGCATTTTCCTGTAGTGGCTCCACTGCATAGCTCTCCACTCTGAATTGAGCGCCAGCGCGACCCATGGAGGATGTCTTACTCAGCTCCAGGAGTTTGATTGCCGTCGAGCTGATGTCCAGCCCAATGATGGCGGGTTTCTTGCGTTGGAAAATAGAAAGCATGCGGCACTTATTCTCGCTGTATTAACATGGCCTTAATGAGGATGTTAAAGATTTTGCTTTAACTAGACTGCTTAACTATATAGCAGTAAATAAAAAACATGTGAAGTATTTTTTTTATTTTCAGCGAAAAATCTGCTGATGTTTTTTGCTATTATAGCCCCTCTCTCCCCCTCTATTCTGGGGTGTCCCACCCAAAAAAACTGTGACAAGGTGCATGAAGCGGCTCATTGGATTGATTAAAATCGGAATAGTGCTGGGATGCCTTGGCGTGGTTGCCGGTACGGTCTCAATAGCTGCGGCCTATTATTATCTTGAACCTGAGCTGCCATCGGTAAAACATCTGCGGGATGTCCGTCTGCAGGTGCCGTTGAGAATCTTTAGCCGGGATCACCGGCTGATTGCCGAATTTGGAGAGAAGCGCCGTATCCCCCTCTCTTATGGGGAGATCCCGGATCAGATGGTCATGGCATTTCTTGCCGCAGAGGATGACCGTTTCTTTCAGCACCCGGGGGTGGACTATAAAGGCCTCCTGCGTGCTGCGGTCAGATTGGTACAGAGTGGCCAGCGCCGGCAGGGTGGCAGTACCATCACCATGCAGGTGGCCAGAAACTTTTTCCTGACCCCGGAAAAGACCTACATACGCAAACTCAAGGAGATTTTTCTGGCCTTGCGTATTGAGGGTGAGCTGGAGAAGCAGGATATCTTTGCGCTCTATCTGAATAAAATCTACCTGGGGCAGCGTGCCTACGGTGTGGGTGCAGCCGCGCAGGTCTACTATGGCAAGCGGGTGGGGGCGCTGACACTGCCGGAGATTGCGATGATTGCCGGTCTGCCCAAGGCACCCTCCAGCAATAACCCGCTGGCCAACCCCAAGCGAGCCGTAGAGCGGCGAAACTATGTGCTTGGACGCATGGCAAAACTGGGTTTTATTGATCCCGCTGAATACAACATGGCCATGGATGCGCCCATTACGGCCTCACTGCACGTCCCCAAGCCAGAGATCGAGGCCTCCTATTTCGCAGAGATGGTGCGAGCGGATCTGGTGGAGCGTTTTGGCAACGATGCCTACACCCAGGGCTACCAGGTCTACACCACGCTGGACAGCCGACTACAGAAGGCGGCCAATGATGCGGTACAAAAGGCGCTGATAGACTATGACCGGCGGCATGGGTTTCGTGGCATCACGCAGCACCTGGATCTGACAGAGGCGGTCACAGAGCAGGAGTGGGATGCGTTTTTACAGGATAAAAAACGCCTTGGTGGGCTGTGGGCCGGTTTGGTTACGGCAGTCGCTGAGCGCTCTGCAACCGTCTACCTGGGTGGGGGAAAACAGGTAACGATCGAATGGGATGGCCTGAAGTGGGCCAGACCCTACGTCAATGAAAACCGGCGTGGCCCAGTGCCCAAGGTGGCGGGAGAGATTCTGGCAGCAGGAGATCTGATTCGTCTCCAAAACCGCGGGACAGAGCTGGAGCCGGAGTGGCACCTGGCTCAGATCCCTGCGGTAGAGGGTGCGCTGGTTGCGGTCGATCCAAACAGCGGTGCGCTGGTCGCGGTGGTGGGTGGCTTTGATTTCTACCACAGTAAATTCAACCGGGCCATTCAGGCCAAACGGCAACCTGGGTCAGGCTTTAAGGCCTTCATCTACTCTGCTGCCCTGGATGAGGGCTATACCGCTGCCAGCCTGATCAATGATGCGCCGGTTGTATTTGATGACCCCAGTCTGGAGAGCGCCTGGCGACCAGAAAACTACAGCGGTAAATTCTTTGGCCCCACCCGCCTGCGTTTTGCACTGACCAAATCCCGCAACCTGGTCTCCATTCGCCTGTTGCGTGCCATTGGTATTGACCGGGCGCTGGAGCAGGCAGAGAAGTTTGGCTTTGACCCCAGTGAGCTGCCACACAATCTCTCACTGGCTCTGGGCAGCGGCGCAGTGACACCGCTACAGATGGCCATGGGTTACTCGGTGCTGGCCAATGGTGGCTACCGGGTAAAGGCCAATTTTATTGAGCGTATCGAGGATGGACAGCACAACATCGTCTTTAAGGCCGCCCCGCTGCGGGTGTGTGACGACTGCCTGATTGAAAAGGGGGAAGGGGTGGCGGATAGAGAGCTTGAAGGGCCGCCTCCGCATGTTGCGCCTCGTGTGATCAGCCCGGAGAACCACTATCTGATGAACTCCATGATGCAGGATGTCATCAAGCGGGGCACAGGCAGAAAGGCGCGGGTGTTGGGCCGCAATGATCTGGCAGGAAAGACCGGCACGAGTAATGATCAGCGTGATGCCTGGTTCAACGGTTTTCATCCGGATCTGGTGGCGATTGTCTGGGTGGGCTTTGACTCCTCCCAACCACTGGGCAGGGGTGAGGTGGGCGGCAAGGCCGCACTGCCAGCCTGGATTGACTTCATGAAGGTGGCGCTAAAGGATGTTCCCGAACACCCGTTGCAGATGCCGCCCGGCATGGTAACGGTGCGTATCGACCCGCGTACCGGCAGGCGTGCAGGGGCAGATCAAAAAGATGCCATATTTGAGGTTTTCCGTGCGGCAAACGCCCCGGAGGAGCAGGCAACCTCAGGCGGCCACTTGGGTGGTGGATCGAACCCGGATAGCACGGACAGCCCAGAAGAGATCTTTTAGCCGGTGTCTCACAACCGAAGAGATGATCAGCTGCGCCAGCGCATGGCCTATGAAATAGCACGCATGCTGGCAGATGGGACATGCCGGGATATACGCGTGGCGCGCCGCAAAGCGGCGGAGCGGCTGGGCACTACAAGCCGCTTTGAGCTGCCGACAGAAGCGGAGATTGAACAGGCACTGAAGACGCATCAATCGCTGTTTCAGCGCGAGCAGCAACCTGCGGTATTGAAAGAGCTGCGCCGACAGGCCCTGGCGGCAATGAAAACCCTGGCTCCCTTTAGCCCCCGCCTGGTGGGGCCGGTTCTGACGGGTACCGCCGTATCCCATAACAGGATAGAGCTACACCTCTTTAGCGAGACACCGGAAGAGGTGATCCTGTTTCTGCTGGATCGGGATATCCCCTGGCATGATGGCGAGAGAACCCTCTGCTTCAGCGGCGGGGTAAAGCGCAGCTACCCGGTCTGCCGTTTTCGCGCCGGGGATACCGATATTGAGCTTGTTCTCCTCCCATCGGAAGCGTTGCGCCAGCCACCGCTGAGCCCCCTGGGTGACAGACCCCTGCAACGAGCCTCACTCAGCCAGTTGCAGGAGCTGATGGAGGAGAGTTAAAAGGTAACTATCCTCTTTTATCAAGCGGCACATAAGCGCGCTCGGCAGCCCCCAGATAGAGTTGGCGGGGGCGTGCAATACGGTGATCCGGGTCACCGATCATCTCCATCCAATGTGCCACCCAGCCGGCGGTGCGGGCGATGGCAAACATCACGGTAAACATATTCATCGGTATGTTGAGCGCCCGATAGATAATGCCCGAGTAGAAATCGACATTGGGATAGAGTTTGTGAGAGATAAAATATTCATCTTTCAGTGCGATCTCCTCCAGCTTCAGCGCCAGTTCAAACAGTGGGCTATCGGCAGCCGGCATATTCTCCAGCACGTCATAACAGACCTTGCGGATGATGGTTGCCCGGGGATCATTGTTTTTATAGACCCGGTGGCCAAACCCCATCAGCCGGAAAGGGTCGCTTTTGTCCTTGGCCTTGGCGATATATTTATCGACATTGGAGACATCGCCAATCTCATCCAGCATATTCAGTACCGCCTCATTGGCCCCGCCATGTGCAGGCCCCCAGAGAGAGGCAATACCGGCTGAGATGCAGGCGAAGGGGTTGGCACCAGAGCTGCCCGCAATGCGCACGGTGGATGTGCTGGCATTCTGTTCATGGTCGGCGTGCAGGATAAACAGCAGATCCAGCGCCTTGGCTGCGACAGGGTCTGGCTCGAACTCTTCACAGGGGGTGGCGAACATCATGCGCATAAAATTGGCGGTATAGTTCAGATCATTGCGTGGGTAGATAAAGGGCTCGCCCTTATGCCGTTTGTAACTGCATGCTGCAATGGTGGGCATCTTGGCAATCAAACGGTGGGCCGAGATCTCACGGTGACGGGCATCGTGGATATCGAGTGAATCATGGTAGAAGGCAGAGAGGGAGCCCACCACACCCACCATGGTGGCCATGGGGTGAGCATCGTAGCGGAAGCCCCGGTAAAACATCTGTAGCGACTCATTGATCATGGTGTGATGGCCAATGATGTACTCAAATTCTGTGAGTTGCTCTGCTGAGGGCAGCTCACTGTAGAGCAGCAGATAGGCCACCTCCAGAAAACTGCTCTGTTCAGCCAGCTGTTCAATGGGGTACCCCCGGTAGCGAAGGATGCCCTTTTCCCCATCAATAAAGGTGATGGCGCTGCGGCAACTGGCGGTTGCCATAAAACCGGGGTCAAATGTGAACATCCCTGTCTTTTTATATACAGAGGTCACATCAAAGGTTTTTGGCCCGACACTCCCTTCCAGTATGGGGAGTTCAAGCGTTGTGCCATCTGGTTGGGTAAGCGTGATGTGTTCTTTTTCCATATCGAGGCTCCTCAGATAGATTGGGGTGGGTAGCAGCGGGTGCTGCTCCAATGGTTGTTTTTTTATATTGGTTAAGGTTAGCACTATGGTGGCAGGTTGCTTGATTAGTTAACGGCTTGTTACAGGAAGGGTTTAGTAGATTTCACTGCGCAATAAAAAAGCGCCTCCCAAAGGAGGCGCTTTTTATATAAAGCCTGTGTGCCGGGGCTGGGATCAGCGGGCATACCGTTTGCGGAACTTGTCAACGCGACCGGCGGTGTCCATCATCTTCTGCTTGCCAGTGTAGAAAGGGTGGCAGGCTGAGCAGACTTCGATATGCAGATCCTTACCCAGTGTGGAAGAGGTGGTGAACTCATTACCACAGCTGCAGTTCACTTTGATCTCATTGTATTCAGGGTGGATATCCGCTTTCATGTTCGCCTCAAAAAATGACCCATTCTCCCGCACTATTGCGGGGAAAACCGCGCATATTAGGCTAATATCGTGCTGGGCGCAAGAGCGAATGGCTCACTTTGTCAACCCAAAGCAGAAATGTCCCCTTCTGAGCAATTCAGAAAAGTCCCCTTAAGATTTAGACCTATGGGGTAGTAAAATAGAGCTAGCGCCTATCTGAGAATGCCGCCAGGGATGGTCTGCTGCT
>JALSJZ010000002.1 GCA_026989135.1 Sedimenticola sp.
CTGGTTTGAGTCAGGTTTTTTCATTATTTGAGGCGAATATTGGGCATATTTAACAAAAATAATGGAAGAATCTGGCCAGATCTAGCTTTTCCTCATTGTGCTTTCTATTCTCGGACAGGCTCCCAGGTGGCTACTAAGTTGTTAAAGAGCAATGTAAACGATATCCTGGTACTTATTCAGTTAACAGGTAGTTATATGGATCTTGAAGACCCTCTTGTAAAAAGAAGAGAAACCTTAAACCCTTACCTTTACAATGGGCATGCAATTGTAAAGCGCCTGCTGTGGGATTTTAATCCTCTATCATGGATATCTCGCAGAACACTAAGTAAATGGAAGAATAAATATCAGGGAGAGAATGCCATCATCTTATGCAACGGCCCATCGCTAAATAAAGTGGATTTCAACTTGATTAGTGAGAGTGACTGTTTTGTATTTGGACTCAATAAGATAAATCTATTGTTTGATAGGACAGATTTTCGTCCCAATTGTATAGTGGCTGTAAACCCATTTGTAATAGAGCAAAACAAAGAGTTTTACAATCATACTAAGATCCCACTATTTCTTGATGCTGTTGGTGCCTGCAAGATGTGGATATCCCCTCGTTCTAATGTCTGTTTTTTACATAGTGGTGGCTCGTCACATAGCTTTGCAAAAGATTGCTCAATAAGTGTCAATCAAGGTCCTACAGTAACCTATGTGGCATTGCAGCTTGCATTTCATATGGGCTTTAAACATGTGGCCCTTCTGGGCGCCGATCATAATTTTGCAGTAAATGGAGCTGCTAACAAAACAGTGAATGGTGACAATAGAGATGAGTCACACTTTGATCCTAGATACTTTGCCAATGTAGAATGGCAGCTTCCTGATCTATTTGAGAGTGAGGTGGCTTATACTCGTGCAAACATCATGTATAACGCACATGATAGAAAAATCTTTAATTGTACGGTTGGTGGTAAGTTAAATGTTTTTAACAGAATGAGTTTAGATGAGTTTTTGTGTGGGAAAGGGCACAGAGTTTAGAAAAAACAATCCCCAAGGCAGAATCACAGATTCAGCATGGTAATGCCAAAACAAATTATTGGAATTATTCTTTAATGGCCTCTAAACTTTTCTTGTTAGCGCATCTGCAGCGTAAAAATAAGATTAAGCCGCAAGCCCAACAGGGTGCTGATGGCAGCAGTAATTCCCCATGCATAAGTATAGTTACAATTGTTTACAACGCGGAAGTCTTTCTTGAGCAAACAATAGAGAGCGTTATTAATCAAACCTATAACCACATTGAGTACATTGTTATTGATGGTGGGTCAGATGATGACTCGGTTAAAATTATAAAACGTTACGTTGATGCAATAGATTACTGGGTATCTGAGCCAGACAGAGGCATTGCGCATGCAATGAATAAGGGAATACAGGCATCAACTGGCGACTATATTTTATTTTTACATGCAGATGACTACTTTTTAAATGAGCATGTTGTACAGACTGCAGTCTCTCAAATAGATGATGGGTGTGATATTGCTGCATTCAATATTATTTTTCAAAATACAGACAGGTCAATTGAATATCGCTCAAGAGATTTTGATTATTGGTTGAATTTTAAGACCAGCTTGCGCCATCAGGCTGTCTTTTGCTCCAGGGTGATGTTTGAAAGACTGGGCGGATTTGATGAAAGTTATAACATTGCAATGGATTATGAGTTTTGGTTGCGTGCGTATAGAGAAGGAATCAAACCAAATATATTTAATTATGCACTGACCTGTATGCGTGATACGGGGATAAGTTCTCGGAGTGATTGGCCTTCTATGAAACGGCGTTTTCTTGAAGAGCAGCGCATACATTACCAGCATCTACCAAATTTCAGTATGTGTGTAATCTATAAAATATATTGGGCTCTTTATCTGCCTTACCGCTATGTTAAAAGTAAGCGGTAAATGAATTCTGGGGACACAATACATAACTTCATAACTTGAAATAGTCTTTCGCCAGAAATAAGTATTATGTCCCCAGAATTACCAATAGGGGATAGACCACGTTTACCCTCCCCATTTAATCGTGGGCTGCCCCCTATTTATGGAGTGGAAAGTGAAGCGAAGGGTGGTAGTCCACAGTAGGCGTGGGCTGCCCGACAAAAAACCAGTTGAAGCTACTTCTTGTCAATAATGGTGGAGCGCTTAATATTCTGCCATTCAATGCCTGCCGCCCGGCATAGTGTCAGCGTTTCAAGCAGCGCCTGGCGTATCTCAAGGTCATCCGGAGCCTTGCAATGCGCCATGCCACGCTGATCTATGGCCTGATTGCAGGGGTCTGTGGCGCGCCGCTTTTTACCTTCAGCAGCAACGATTTGCTTATGATAGTAATTAGACCAGCTCATTAAGCTGGCAGTGGTGTTGACGGTAGGAAAGTATATGCAATCAACCAGAGAGCCTCGTTCTGGAAATGGCGGCAACGCCCTGATCTGTAGCTCAACCTCACTCACAGAAACTGCCGCGCCTGTAGAATGCGACTGCTGTACCAGCTCTTTTCCCGGCCTGGCAATGGGTTCTCCCACCGGGGTGGGAGGCGGCGCGGCAACCTCAACATTCTCTCTTGGTTTTTGCGCGGGAGGCGCAGTGCTGTTCTCACTCTTCATCGCAAGGTAGAGTCCGGTAGTTGCAGTGATTACCGCAGCAATTCCGGTGAGTATCCCCGGAATCGAACCCCAAAAGCCTTGTGATTTCTCAGGCATGAGTCACTCTCTATTTTGTTGCACATGGCCAGGTGGCCGCTGCATTCACCTGTTGTACATTATGCGCCGGTGGATCATCTTGCGGGCTGATGAAACCCGCACGCTACGCCTTATAAACCAGCACCCGCTCCTCCAGCATGTCGTGCATGGCGTAGCGAATCCCTTCTCGCCCCTGCCCAGAGTCTTTGACCCCGCCATACGGCATGGAGTCCACCCGGAAGGTTGGGATATCATTGTGGATCACACCGCCCACCTCCAGGCTGTCGAAGGCGCGGATTACGGTATTGAAGTCGTTGGTGAAGATACCGCACTGCAGGCCAAAGTCTGAGTCGTTCACCTGTTCAAATGCCTCCTCCATCGAATCCACAGCGGCCAATGTGACCACTGGGCCAAAGACCTCTTCTCTACAGACCTTCAGGTTTGGATCGACATCTTCCAGTATGGTCGCCTGTAAGGAGTTGCCCTGACCACAGGGGGCAATCACATTGCCGGCAACCAGCTTGGCTCCATTGGCTATCGCCTCATCAACCCAGCTTTTGATCCGTTTACGGTTGTTGGTATCAACGACCGGCCCCAGGGTTGTGGATTCATCCAGTGGGTCTCCGGCCTTTAGCGCCTCGGTGGCACGGGCAAAGCGGCTCTTGAATTCGTCATAGATCTCACGATGGGCAAAGATGCGCTGGACAGAGATACAGACCTGCCCACTTTGGTAGAAGGCACCGATCACCGCCCGGCTGATTAGCCACTCCCAATCTGTTTCAGAAAGCCCCTTGTCGATGATCAGACCGGCATTGCCGCCCAGCTCCAGTACCACCTTTTTCTTTCCGGCATCGCGTTTCATCTTCCAGCCCACTTCGGGTGAGCCGGTGAAGGTCAGCAGCTTGATGCGTTCATCCTCCACCAGCATCTGCCCTGCTACCCGGCCACTGGGCACTACCGAGAAAGCACCTTTTGGCAGGCCTGATTGCTCGATGATCTCCGCCAGCATCAGGCTGCTCACCGGGGTCTTCGAGGCAGGTTTCAGTACAATGGGGCAGCCCACAGCAAGGGCGGGGGCGATCTTGTGGATTGCCAGATTGAGTGGGAAGTTGAACGGTGCTATCGCGGATACAACCCCAACCGGGTAGTGGCGCACGATGCAGCGGCGACCTGCTCCCATGTTATTGATGCCCAGATCATAAGCCTCGCCATAGATACGGGTGGCTTCACCAGCAGCAATTTCAAAGGTGGCTGCGGCACGAATCGCCTCCACTCGTGACTCGGTAATGGTTTTGCCATTCTCTTGCGAGAGTGCTCTGGCGAACTCCTCTACCCGCTGCTCAATACCATCACGGATAAAGTTCAGTGCCTCGGCACGCTGGTAAGGCTCCAGCGCGGCCATCTCACCACGGCAGGCATAGGCGGCGGCCAGCGCCCGTTCAATCTCTGCCTTGCCACAGAGGGCAACCCTGGCAAACACCGAGCCATCGTAGGGGTTGGCAACCTCAAGCTGCTCGCCCGTCTCTACCCATTCTCCAGCAATATAGGCTTTCTTTAGCATAACTGTGATCCTCAGGTGTTAATCTCACCGATCTTCTCTTTGACTGATTTAATCTTGCCTGCAAGGCGGTTCTCTTTGCCCTTTCGGATATCAAATTTAAGTGAGGAGTAGACCCGATTGCAACCCTGGGCTTCCAGTACAGCGTAGGCTTTTCCAATAAGATCCAGAGCCTCCTGCATGGTGGATGTTTCGATAGTCGTACCCATGGGGGATAATTTGTAGTCAACACCGCTCTCACGGATCATCTTGACCACTTGGCTGACATAGGCGCTTTTGCTCTCTCCCGTGTCAGTGGGAAACATACTGAACTCTAATAATACGGACATGGTACAGGCTCCAGGTTGTAAGATTTTAAGCTTTATCCTAGAAAGATCAGTTGAACGTATGTGCAGGGCGTAAGATATTGATCCGATTAGCGTAACAAAAAAGTCCGTGGTCACCTAATTGGTGAAGAGGATCTTTTTTGTATAGCTAGGCGGATCAAGAGCTTGCGTCATGTGCGTGCGTTTAACTGATTTTTCTAGGTTTATGCACAAGCGCCTTGATGGAGTCGAGATAGCCCTTCTCATCCGGCATGCGATTGGCTCGCTGCGCCTCCCATAGCATCTGCCCAAGGCACTCCATAATCTGGTGTTCCGCCTCGTGTGGATCGCCGATCTGCATCATCAGCTGTTGATGTAATCCCGTGATACCTGCCGGACGGTTGGTACTCAGCTGCTCTTGAATTGCAATATGCATACTCATGTGCAGAAAGGGGTTGCTCTCCCCGCCCTCCGGGGTGAAATCCTTGTCCAGTGCCGCTTGCGGGTCTTTCATCAACTTGTGATATTCGGGATGCTGCTCCAGGATATTGGCAATCACCTGCTCCAATGGTTCCATCGGCTGCCTGTTCTGATGTTTCTGCCAGGCATCGGTGAATACCTTGCGCATCTTGGTGCGGTCATTGCTGAACATAGATCAATCCTGTGCCAGACGCTTTTTCAGCAGCTCGTTGACCTGTTGCGGGTTGGCCTTGCCTCTGGTCTGCTTCATCACCTGGCCAACAAAGAAGCCAAACAGTTTCTCTTTGCCTGAACGATACTGCGCTGCCTGTTTTGGGTTATTGGCGACCACCTCATCGACCATCTTCTCAATCGCGCCGCTGTCGGTGATCTGCTTCAGCCCTTTGGCCTCAATCACCGCATCGGCATCACCTTCGCCCTGCCAGATCGCCTCAAAGACCTGTTTGGCGATTTTGCCGGAGATGGTTTGATCGGCAATGCGTTTCAGCAGACCGGCCAGCAGCTTTGCCGTTACCGGGCTACTGCTGATATCGACGGCATCGCGGTTCAGTGCAGCGGCAAGCTCACCCGAAACCCAGTTGGCAGCGATCTTGGGATCTGTCTGCGCGGCAGCCACCACCGCCTCATAGTAGTCGGCCAGCTCACGGCTGGCAGTCAAGACCGCTGCATCCTGCTGGCTCAGCGCATAATCAGCCTCAAAACGCTGGCGCTTCTCATCCGGAAGCTCTGGCAGCGTCTGTTTTATCCCATTGATAAAGGCATCATCCAGCTCCACCGGCAGCAGATCGGGGTCGGGGAAGTAGCGGTAGTCGTTGGCCTCCTCTTTGCTGCGCATCGAGCGGGTCTCGTGGCGGTCGGCATCATAGAGACGGGTCTCCTGCACCACTCTGCCACCGGATTCGATGGTGTCGATCTGGCGCTCCACCTCCAGGTTGATCGCCCTCTCCAGAAAACGGAAGGAGTTGAGATTTTTCAGCTCGGCACGAGTCCCCAGCTCTTTTTGTCCCATGGGTCGCACCGAGACATTGGCATCGCAGCGGAAGGAGCCTTCGGCCATATTGCCATCACAGATCTCGATGTAGCGCACCAGGGCATGGATTTTTTTGGCATAGGCCACGGCCTCAGCCGCAGAGCGCATATCCGGCTCGGAGACGATCTCCAGCAGCGGTGTACCCGCGCGGTTAAGATCAATGCCGGTCATGCCGTGAAAATCCTCATGCAGTGACTTGCCAGCATCCTCTTCCAGATGGGCGCGGGTGATGCCGACCACCTTGCTTTCACCATCTTCCAGCTCAATGGTCAATGCGCCCATGCCCACAATCGGCAGCTCCATTTGGCTGATCTGGTAGCCCTTTGGCAGGTCAGGATAAAAATAGTTTTTGCGCGCAAAGACCGAGCGCGATGCAACCTCAGCACCAATCGCCACGCCAAATTTTACCGCCATGCGGACGGCCTCCCGGTTCAGCACCGGCAGCACCCCCGGCATGCCCAGATCTACATTACAGGCCTGGGTGTTTGGCGCTGCGCCATAGGCGGTCGAAGCACCCGAGAAGATCTTGGATTGGGTGGCCAGCTGAGCATGAATCTCAAGGCCGATGACTGTTTCCCATTGCATATTGGTCAAAACCTCTGGATTCCGGCAGGGGCGGCCTGGTGATAGTCGGTAGCCATTTGCAGGCGATGCGCCACATTCAGTAGTTTGGCCTCGGCAAAGTAGTTGCCGATAATCTGTAGCCCGACTGGCTTGTCCGCTGCGGGTGCAACCGGGATGGAGATCCCCGGCAGACCGGCTAGGTTCACCGCGATGGTGTAGATGTCTGAGAGGTACATACTGACCGGGTCATCGCTTTTTTCGCCAATGCGGAAGGCGCTGTCTGGCGCGGTTGGCCCCATGATCACATCGACCTGTTCAAAGGCGCGGGTGAAATCATCCGAGATCAGATGGCGAACCTGCTGCGCCTTCAGATAATAGGCATCGTAATACCCGGCAGAGAGCGCGTAT
>JALSJZ010000003.1 GCA_026989135.1 Sedimenticola sp.
GTGAGGAAAAGCTGGATTTGGCCAGATTTCTCCATTATTTTCGTTAAATATGCCCAATATTCGCCTCAAATAATGAAAAAACCTGACTCAAACCAGCTTCCCCTCACCATGATTCCTATTCTCGGACAGCCTCCTAGGTTCTTTGTGTTTATCTGTTCAGCCCCCGCACCATAAAGCTGGAGAATAGCCCCTCCAACCGCTCCAGTAACGCGGTGTCTAGGAGGAAGGTGGTGTTTTCCAGATGGACGAGTTGATCCACATTCTCCACCGGGCGACACAGTTGGAGTACATAGTGGATCACACCAAAATCGGCCAGCTCTTCAGCCAGTTCAAGCAGGGTTTTACGGCTAAAAAGATGGGGGTCGACGGTGGTGCGTATCTCATGGCTTATGCCACTCTCCAGCAGCAGTGCCAGACTCTCTTGTGCCTTAACGCCGCTTCCAGTGATCCCCGTGAGTTGCGGGTAATGTTCAAGTGATGTCTTGATATCAAGACCCACCCAGTCCAGCAGCGGCAGCAGTCGCCGTAACCGGTCAGGGTGGGTGCCTGCGGTGTGCAGCGCCACCTTGAACCCCATCGATTTCACGCCCTCCATGGCATCTGCCAGCCCCGATTGGAACAGCGGTTCACCACCACTGAAGACGACACCGTCGAGCAGTCCACGCCGTGGCTCCAGAAATGCCTGCAGCATCGGCCAATCCGTTCCGTCACAATTAACCGGCAGCAGATGCGGGTTATGGCAATAGGGGCAGCGCCAGGCGCACCCTTGGCAAAATACAACCGCCGCCAGGTGGCCTGGGAAATCAATGGTGGTCAGTGGCGTCAGGCCGCCGATGCGGAGTTGCATAAGGGGGCTGTTTTCATTGCATGTTCAACAAAGTGGCGGCGCTCGGTGTGTTCGCTCTGTTTGCCGGGGTTGAATGAGGTAACCGGGCGGTGATAGCCCATGACCCGGGTCCAGACTTCGCAACGCTGGCGCTCATCTTCCGAGAGTGTAACAACAGGGTTATTGCTGTTTGACATGGTGGTACTCCTCTTTGGTAAAAAAAGATTGGGTGGGTGGTCAGGCAACGGCTTTGCGGCTGCGCTTTGCGGCTAACCGCTCCTCATCACAGTGGGGGCAGAACTCATGTTCACCTGCCAGGTAGCCATGCTGCGGGCAGATGGAGAAGGTTGGCGTAATGGTGATATAGGGGAGACGGAACCGCTCCAGCACCCGCCGCACCAGGGTGCTGCAGGCCTTTGAGTCAGAGATGCGCTCATTCATATAGAGGTGCAGCACCGTGCCGCCGGTGTACTGTGACTGCAACTCATCCTGCAACAGCAGCGCCTCGAAAGGGTCATCGGTCAGCCCCACCGGCAACTGTGACGAGTTGGTATAGTAGGGCGCATCGGGACTACCGGCCTGGAGGATGTCGGCAAAACGCTTCTGATCCTCTTTGGCAAAGCGGTAGGTGGTACCCTCGGCAGGGGTCGCCTCCAGGTTATACATGTGGCCGGTCTCATCCTGATAGATCAGCAGCCGCTCCCTGACATGGGTCAGCAGGCGCAGCGCAAATGCCCGCCCCCACTCTTCACTGATGTCATGTTGACCGCCGCTAAAGTTGCGAATCATCTCGTTCAGGCCATTGACACCAATGGTAGAGAAGTGGTTGCGCAGAGTGCCCAGATAGCGTTTGGTATAGGGAAACAGCCCGCCATCCATATAGCGCTGGATCACTTTGCGTTTGATCTCCAGGCTATTGCGGGCCAGGTCCATGAGCTGATCGACGCGTTCGAACAGGGCACTTTCATCGTCTTTAAAGAGATAGCCAAGACGGGCGCAGTTGAGGGTGACGACGCCGATGGAGCCGGTCTGCTCGGCCGATCCGAACAGCCCGTTGCCCCGCTTCAGCAACTCCCGCAGATCCAGTTGCAGGCGACAGCACATGGAGCGCACCTGTCCCGGCTCCATATCGGAGTTGATGAAGTTCTGGAAATA
Source organism: Sedimenticola sp. (assembly GCA_026989135.1). Classification (GTDB taxonomy): domain Bacteria; phylum Pseudomonadota; class Gammaproteobacteria; order Chromatiales; family Chromatiaceae; genus WFXD01. The sequence continues at coordinate 1,982 of JALSJZ010000003.1, forward strand.
GGGCAGTCCGTAGCGGGCGGTCATGCCAAACAGGCGCTCGGCATTCTCACTCTCCCAGGGAAAATCCCTGGTGATGTTGTAGGTGGGAATAGGGAAGGTGAAGACCCGCCCCTTGGCATCCCCCGCCATCATCACCTCGATATAGGCGCGGTTGAGCATATCCATCTCCACCTGTAGCTCGCCGTAGCTGAAGGGCATCTCCTCATCGCCGATGAGCGGCACCTGCTCACGCAGATCCTCGGGGCAGACCCAGTCAAAGGTGAGGTTGGTGAAGGGGGTCTGGGTGCCCCAGCGCGAAGGGACATTGAGGTTGTAGATGAACTCCTGAATCCCCTGCCTTACCGTCTCATAGTCCAGATTCTCACGGCGTACATAGGGTGCCAGATAGGTATCAAAGGAGCTGAAGGCCTGGGCGCCGGCCCACTCATTCTGTAGCGCCCCGAGAAAATTGACCATCTGCCCCAGGGCGCTGGAGAGCCGTCTTGGCGGAGCCGCCTCCACCTTGCCCGGCACGCCGTTGAAGCCCTCGGTCAGCAGGGTTCGCAGTGACCATCCGGCACAGTAGCCTGCCAACATGTCGAGATCGTGGATGTGCAGATCCCCTTCACGGTGAGCCAGTCCCACCTCCGCCGGGTAGACGTGGTTGAGCCAGTAGTTGGCGGTCACCTTGCCGGCGGTGTTCAGAATCAGTCCGCCCAAAGAGTAGCCCTGGTTGGCATTGGCGTTGACCCGCCAGTCGAGGCGCTCCAGATACTCATTCATGGAGGACTCCACATCCACCAGTGACTTGCTGTCACGGCGCAGCTTGCCGTGCTGCTCTCGATAGAGGATGTAGGCGCGTGCGGTACGGTGGTGGTTAGAGCTGATCAGCACCTGCTCAACCACATCCTGAATCTGTTCGATATCTGGTGGCGCTACCGCATGGCGGTGACGCAGTACCTTGAGCACCTGGGCAGTCAGCAGCCGCGCCTCCTCTTCGCTGAATTCACCTGTGGCAAGCCCGGCGCGCTGGATGGCCGAGGTGATTTTTTCATGATTAAAATAGGCCTGACGGCCATCCCGTTTGATAACGGTGGCGGGTAGATGGGCTACCGATTGCGCGTCAGTAGTGGTGGTCTTCTCTGTTGGCATGGCTCCCCCATGTTGCGCTCTGCTGCTGAAATTCGAGGGCTTGCGCAAAGAGAGGGGAGAGCAGAAGACAATATTGCAGGCGCGGGCAGGCGCTATTCTCCACCCTTCAGCCTTGACGCGAGACCCGGGTAATGGAATCCACTATGAAATTCCAGCTCCGGCAGGTATTCGGACTTAGGGGAGTGAACCAAGTGCTGATTCATCTGCGGCCACGGCTTTCCGCCCAAATGGACAGTGCCTGTGCAGATGCACCTGTGGCTTTCGTTCCCCAATACCGCTGCGCGACAGTCCCGGAGTCTCACCGGGTTCCCTGTTGACGCAACCACTATATCTAGTGGTTGCACCGAAGCTGTGGCACAAGATAGCGCAATGAAGGGGGGCTGGCAACCCTTTTTACATTTGGCGCAGGCGAGCTAGATTGATAAAGTCACGCATGAAATCTACCGCCTGTTCAGTGCGGCGAATGGCGGCATAGAGGGTTCCATTCATACCCTGGGCACTGAGTGGTCGGCTGGTCAGGCTGCCCTTCTGCGCCGCCTCTTGCAGTACCCAGTCTGGCAGGGCGGCAACCCCTCGCTGACTGGCCACCAGCAGCAGAATAATGGCGGTAAGCTCTGCCTGACGCACTGCGGCTGGCTCCACCCCGGCAGGTTGCAGAAAGCGGCTGAATACATCGAGACGCAGCCGGTTTACCGGATAGGTGATCAGCGTATGCTGAGCCAGATCCTCCGGTTCAATATAAGGCCTCTCGGCCAGCGGGTGGCATGAGGCCATCACCAGCAGCGCCTCATAATCAAACAGTGGCTCAAAGAGCAGATCCGGCAGGGTGAGCGGGTCAGACGTAATCACCAGATCGACCTCACCCTTCTGCAATGCCGGGATAGGGTCAAAGCTCATCTCCAGTCGAATATCCACCTCCACCTCCGGCCACTTCTGCTGATAGCCATCCAGCACCGGCATCAGCCACTCAAAACAGGCATGGCACTCAATGGCAAGATGCAGTCGGCCCGATACCCCTTTGGCGATACGTTTCAGCTCATTTTCCGCCCTCTCCACCTCGGGCAGAACAGAACCAGCCAGCCCCACCAGCTGTCTCCCGGCAGGTGTCAGTTGCAGTGGCTTGGTATTGCGCAGAAAGAGTGCTGTGCCAAAGTAGCGCTCCACAGCCTTGATCTGGTGCGACAGAGCAGACTGGGTGAGGTGCAGTCGTTTGGCGGCCTGTGCCAGATTGCCACCCTCATGAATGGCAAGCAGGCTGCGCAGATGGCGTAGCTCAAGAAACATGATGAATTTCTTTCATAATTATATTGAATAATGTGAAATTGATTCAATAGTAATGGCTCGCCATACTTCTCCGCAACCCCACAACAAAGAAGAGAGGAGCAGTTTATGACGACCACCCACAACTTGGGATTTCCCCGCATTGGCGCACAGCGTGAACTAAAAAAGGCGCTGGAGAGCTACTGGTCTGGCCAGATTGATACCAAACAGCTTGAAAAGGTGGGCCGGGAGCTGCGGGCACGTCACTGGCAGCAACAGCAGGCCGCCGGACTTGATTTTATCCCGGTGGGGGACTTCTCCTGGTACGACCATATTCTGGATATGTCGGCCATGCTGGGTACTGTGCCCGAGCGCTTCCAATGGAGCGATGAACAGGTGGATCTGGATACCTATTTTCGTATGGCGAGGGGGCGTGCGCCCAGCGGAGAACCTGCTGCGGCCTGTGAAATGACCAAATGGTTTGATACCAACTACCACTACATCGTACCTGAATTCAGGCCGGGGCAGGGTTTTCAGCTCTCATGCAGCAAGCTGCTTGATGAGGTTGCCGAAGCGCAGGCGCTGGGATATCGGGTCAAACCCGTGCTGCCGGGGCCATTGACCTATCTCTGGCTGGGCAAGAGCCGGCAGGGTGATTTTGACAAACTTGAACTGCTGGATGCACTCATCCCAGTATATAGTGAGATATTGCTTCGCTTGAAGGAGCTGGGCGCCGAGTGGGTGCAGATTGACGAGCCGATACTCTCTCTCGACCTCCCGCAGGCGTGGCGAAGCGCCTTCGAATCCGCCTACAACCGGTTACAGGTTCCCGGACTCAAGCGGCTGCTGGCAACCTATTTTGGCCCACTGCAAGAGAACCTCACCCTCGCCTGCCGCCTGCCGGTGGATGGTCTGCATGTCGATGCGGTACGTGCTGTGGAAGAGGTGGATCAACTACTCAGCTGGCTGCCCAGCTATAAGGTACTTTCGGTTGGCATCGTTGATGGCCGTAACATCTGGCGCACTGATCTTGACCATGCCCTGCAACGTCTGGCAGTGCTCAAAGAGAAACTGGGAGAGCGCCTCTGGCTGGCTCCCTCATGCTCCCTGCTGCATGCACCCGTTGATCTGGCACAGGAGACCGGGCTGGATGATGAGATCAAATCCTGGCTGGCCTTTGCCAGCCAAAAGATCGAGGAGATCGTAACCCTTCAGCAGGCACTTGATGAGGGATCTGAAGCGGTTGCCGATAGATTGGCATCGGCACGCAGTGCAGTTGCCACACGTTGCACATCAAGTCGTATTCACAGCCAAGCCGTCAAAGAGCGTGCCGCTACGGTAACCGAGGCGATGGCTCAACGTAGCAGCAGTTATCAGACACGGGCGCCTAAACAACGGGCCTGGCTCAGGTTGCCACTCTTCCCCACCACCACGATTGGCTCCTTCCCGCAAACGGCAGAGATTCGTCAGGCGCGTCTGGATCTCAAGCAGAGCCGGATTTGCGAGGCAGACTACCGCCAACGGATGCAAGAGGAGATCGCCCTGGTGGTAGAGAAGCAGGAGCAGCTGGGGCTGGATATGCTGGTGCATGGCGAACCAGAGCGTAACGATATGGTGGAGTACTTTGGGGAACTCCTGGATGGGTTTGCCTTCAGTCGTTACGGCTGGGTGCAATCCTACGGTTCACGCTGTGTCAAACCCCCGATCATCTACGGTGATATCAGCCGTCCTGAACCAATGACCGTTGCCTGGATCACCTATGCACAATCACTGACCGACAAGCCCATGAAAGGGATGCTTACCGGGCCGGTAACCATCCTCAACTGGTCTTTTGTGCGTGACGATCAGCCGCGATCAGAGACCTGCCTGCAAATTGCACTGGCCCTGCGTGATGAGGTGCTGGATCTGGAAAGAGCCGGAATCAGGGTCATCCAGATCGATGAAGCGGCCATGCGAGAGGGTCTGCCACTGCGTAAAGGTGACTGGAAGGGCTATTTTGACTGGGCAGTGGGTGCCTTCCGTATCACCGCCTCCGGGGTGGCTGATGAGACCCAGATCCACACCCACATGTGCTATTCAGAGTTCAATGACATCATCGAATCCGTTGCCGAGATGGATGCCGATGTGATCACCATCGAGACCTCACGCTCAGACATGGAGCTGCTACAGGCCTTTGAGGATTTTGAGTACCCCAACGAAATCGGCCCCGGTGTTTATGACATCCACAGCCCCAATGTGCCATCTGTTGAGCAGATAGTCTCATTGCTCCGGAAGGCCGCCAGCCTGATCCCGGCTGAGCGGCTCTGGGTCAACCCTGACTGCGGCCTGAAGACCCGTGCCTGGCCCGAGGTGGAGGAGGCATTGGAAAAGATGGTTACTGCTGCACAACTATTGCGTAGCAGTGGCCAGGGAGGAAAAGCTTAGCAGTATTAGAAAGCCGAGAATTTGTAACTAAGGAGGGCAGCTTGCCAAGAGGTTAATGTATGGCTCTGGTTGTTTTCAGCACTGGCATTGAATGCCCGTTTTGGGTTTACCCGATTGTTGCAAAAAATCAGCGCACCATGATGTCAGGCACTGAGTGCCTTTAGTGCGCCAAGGTAATGCAACATCTCGCTTTCGAATTTCTCGTTGCTGTTCATGGATAGGATCATTTTACCA
>JALSJZ010000004.1 GCA_026989135.1 Sedimenticola sp.
CACCAGGTTTATCCACCCTTTGCCCACAATTCTGCAATAGATGGAAAGTTGCTCCACTGTGGACAAAGCATGGATAAACCCTCAGAGGAAAATGAAACAGTTGACAGGTCAAAACATATCAGCTTTCATAATCCACTTACTTAATGTTGAAGCGCTCATATTTAACGAGCTGGCAATATCGCCTACCGTCGTCCCTTCACTTCGGCTAAGGGCATTTTCTACGGCCTGTATTTTAAATGATGTTGTGAAATTTTTTCTCATTTCTAGCTTCCTCTAACTGAAAATTAGAGGCGACAACTATCCTGACACAGGGGGCGAATGAACCCGTTCCCACGCTCCTGCGTGGGAACGAGGCGGCTTCTCTACCGCATATCCGCCAATTTGCCTTTGGAGAACCAGGCAAACAGCGTTGGCAAGACAAACAGGGTCAGGAAGGTGGCGGTGATCAATCCGCCGACGATCACTGTGGCCAGGGGCTTTTGAATCTCTGCCCCGACGCCGGTTGAGAGTATCATCGGAATCAGCCCCAGCGCGGAGGTGATGGCGGTCATCAATACCGGGCGCAGGCGTGAGGTGGCACCACTGAAGATGGCATCATCCACGGACAGGCCATCTGCAATGCGCTGGTTGATGCTCTCCACCATTACCACGCCGTTGAGCACCGCCACCCCAAACAGGGTGATAAAACCGATGGAGCTTGGCACCGACAGATATTGCCCGGAGAGATAGAGGGAAAAGACCCCACCGATAACCGCCAGCGGTACATTGACCAGGATCAGCAGTGCCTGCCCGACCGAGTTGAAGGCGAAGTAGAGCAGCAACGCAATCAGCGCCAGCGAGAGTGGCACCACCATGCTCAGGCGCTTCTGCGCCCGCTGCTGGTTTTCGAACTGGCCGCCAATATCGACCGAGTAGCCTGGCGGCAATTCTACCTGCTCTTTAATCGCCTGCCGGATATCGGCCACCACGCTGCCCATGTCACGCCCCTGCACATTGGCCTGGATCACCACCCGCCGCTGCACATCGTCCCGGCGCACCTGCGGCGGGCCTGATTCAATGCTGACTTGGGCCACATCACCCAGACGTACCCAGGGGCCGGTCGGGGATTGCAGGCGCAGCTCGGCAATGAGATCCGGGTTGCTGCGGAAGCGGTGGTCTATGCGCACATAGATGTCATAACGCTCGTTGCCGTTGATAATCTGCCCGGCCTCGTGACCACCCAGCCCATCCCGCACCACTGCCATCACATCACCCACCGCCAGTCCGTAGCGGGAGAGCTGCTTGCGGTCGGGTCGGATCACCAGCTGTGCCTCTCCAGAGATCTGCTCCATGGCGACATCCCGGGCGCCCTCAATGCCCTGTACGACCTTCTCAATCGCCTGCCCCTGCTCCGCCAACACCTTGAGATCGGGGCCGAAGAGTTTGATCGCCAGCTGCGCCTTGACGCCCGAGAGCAGCTCATCCACCCGCGTTGCAATCGGTTGCGAGAAGTTCAACAGCAGGCCGGGGTGCTGCTCCAGCTTCTGCTCCATCAACCCTTGCAGCGCCTGCCGATTGGTCGCGCTGGTCCATTGCGCAACCGGCTTCAGACCGATGTAGATCTCAATGTTGTTGACCGGCTCCGGGTCGCCACCGATCTCCGGGCGGCCAATCCGGCTCAAGGCATAGGTGACCTCAGGGAACTCCAGCAGCATCGCCTCCAGTTTGGGGGCAACCTCAAGGGTGGTCTCAAGACTGGATGAGGGCGCCAGGGTGATGCGCAGGTTGATGGTGCCCTCCTCCAGCTCCGGGACAAATTCAGTACCGAGCTTGGGCACTACGGCAAGCGCCGCCCCGACCAGAATCACCGCACAGCCAACCACCAGTTTCGGTTGCCGCAACGACAGTTTCAGCCCCCATCGGTAGAGCATATCCAGCGGCTTCAGCACAAAACTCTCCCGCTCGCGCACACCGCGCTGAAACAGGTAACTGGCCAGGGCGGGCACAATAATGAGCGCCACGAAGACTGCGGCAACGATGGCCAGCATGATACTCACCGCCATGGGTTGAAACAGCTTCGCCTCGACCCCTTCAAAGCTGAACAGCGGCATAAAGACCACCAGGATGATCGCCGCTGCGAAAAATATCGGCCGCACCACCTCTTTGCCTGCCTGCTGTAGCCGCAAGGCGATACCATGCCGGTCATGCGCGACATCATGCGGATCTCTGTCCTCGGCACCCACACGCGCCTTGACCTCTGGGTCATGCAGCGCATCGGGATGGGAGAGATGCTTGAACATGTTGTCCACCATCACCACCGAGCCATCCACCAGCATACCGATGGCGACCGCGATACCGCCCAGTGACATCAGATTGGCGGAGAGTCCGAACCAGGCCATGATCATCAGCGCAATGCCGATGGAGATGGGGATCGAGATCAGCACCAGAAAGGTGGCACGCAGATTCATCAGGAACAGCGCCAGCACCACCACGATAAAGATAAAGGCGAGCAACAGCGCATCGACCACGGTCTTTACCGCCTGGGTGATCAGATCGGCCTGATCATAGTAGGCCTCGAAGCGCACGCCCTCGGGCAGCGCCTGCTGTATCAGCGCAATACGGCTGTTGATGCCGTCGATGGTCTGTTTGGTGTTGGCACCCATGCGCTTCAACACAATGCCGGCAACCACTTCACCCAATACTTCGGGGTTGCCCTGGGCATCCCGGCGGGTCATGGTAACTGCCCCCTGGCGGATCTCACTGCCCCGCTCTACCCTGGCCACCTGCGCCACGGTGATCACCGTGCCATTCACCGTTTTCAGCGGGATCTGACGCAGCTCTTCCAACCCCTGCTCATCATGGCTCAACCAGCCAACACCGCGAATCACCAATTGCTCCTGACCGCGATTCATATACCAGCCACCGGCATTGGAGTTATTGTTCTCCAAGGCATCGACCACATCCTGCTGGCTCAAACCATAGGCCAGCAGACGCGATGGATTGATGTTGACCTGGTACTGTCTGACATCACCACCGAAGGCGAGCACATCGGTCACCCCCTCCACCGGCATCAGCAGCAGCTTCACCACCCAGTCATTGAGACTGCGCAGTGCCATGGCATCGTAGCCGGAGTCAGCATCCGCTAATAGCAGGTATTGATAGATTTGCCCCAGGCCAGAGGTGTTGGGGCCGATTTCAGGGGTGCCCACCCCTTCCGGGATCAGCTCCTTGGCCGATTGCAGCCGCTCGAATACCAGCTGGCGTGCAAAATAAATATCCTTGCCCTCCTTGAATACCACCGTGATGCCGGAGAGTCCGGTCTTGGAGATGGAGCGCACCTCCTCCACATCGGGCAGGGCGTACATCACCGCCTCGATGGGAAAGGTGATCAGCTGTTCAACCTCTTCCGAGGCCAGCCCTGGAGCCTCGGTGTTGATGGAGACCTGCACATTGGTGACATCCGGAAAGGCATCCAGATTCAGGCGGGGAATGATTAAAGTGGCTGACGCAATCAGCGCCAGCAGGGCAATGACCACCAATAGCCGGTTGGTCACTGACCAGTCGATAAGACGATTCAACATAATATTTTTCCTTGCGGGCAATTCAATTTAGAGCCGTAGGGTGGGCAAGCCTTTATGCCCACGCGGATTACTCATCTGGAAACGCCGTTTTTTACCATGAAGCGCATGAAGCACATGAAGTTAATAGCTTGATTATCTTTGTCTTCTTCATGTGCTTCATGGTGATTTATTAGTATCCGGTTGGAGACTGATTAGTGGTTGTGTGGATCAAAGCCGCCCTTGGCCATCTCTGACTGAACGAAAAAGGCCCCTTTGCTGACGATAGTGGTGCCCTCTTCAATGCCTTGAATCAGCATCCTGTCACCTACCGTGCGCAGCACCTCGATCTCCTTTGGCTCAAAACGGCCGGGGGCTGACTCTACAAAGAGCTGCCAGTCGCCATCCGCAGAGCGCAAAACCGCCTCCACAGGCACAATGATGCCTGACTGTTTCCGCTTACCCTCAATCACCACCGAGACAAACTCACCAGGGTGAATCCGGTCATCCGGATTGGCCACCTCTACATGCATCGCCAGGGTGCGGGTGACCGCATCCAGTTTATGGCTGGCCTGGGCCACTTTTCCTGTCAACCACTCTCCAGCAACATTGATTTTCGCTGCTGCACCCATGGCAATACTGGCAGCTGCCTCCGGGGTCAGGCGTGCCTCTACCCAGAGCAGCGACTCATCACTGATCTCAAACAGCACGGTGCCGGGTTCGATAAGCTCACCCACGATAAAGTCATCACTGATGACGGTGCCATCCTGAAACGACAACAGCGCAAATTCACCCGTAGCCTTGGTGGCATCCCCCTGCTTTAGCAGCCGCCTGGTCTGCAGGTTGGTCATGCCGTAGGCACGCACCTTGGCATAGGCCTGCTGGTAGGCGATCTGCGCCGAAGTGAAACGCCGCTCTGAAACCACTTTGCGACCCAGCTTCTTGACCCGGCTCAGCTCGATATTCGCCTCCAACAGCGCCCCCTGCGCCTCGGCCATCTCGACACTGGAGAGCATCACCAATGGCTCAGCCTTTTTGACATGATCGCCGAGGCGAACCAGACGCTTCATCACCTGAGCCGGAATACGCGGTGTCACCTTGGTGGTGCGGTAGGCGTTGAGCACCACCTCACCCGGCGCAGTGATCGCCTCGCCCAGCAGCTCTCGTTTGACCACCAGGGTCTCGATGCCTGCCATGCGGCGCTGGGTGTCATTCAGCTCAGCATCGGTTGCCTCTTCACCGTGACCCGCATGGTCTCCGTGATCTCCGTGATCATCATGGCCCTCTTCTCCGTGGTCATCATGCGTCTCTTCCCCAAAATCAATATCTGAGAAATCGTCAAGCGCGCCCTCGTTGGCATGGTCGTGATCCTGCTCTCCCGAGTGCGCTTCCTGGGCAGGTTCCTGCTTACCGTTATGTTCGTGCCCCTCCCCTGCAACCGTCCAGCCAGAGAGTGAGAGAAGCAGGCCGCAAAAGAGGAGTGTGGTGATTTTTTTGTTCATGTTGCTGTTTTCCTTCTATTCAATAGGTGGATGTGGCGGCGCTATCCGAGGTGCTGACAAGCGGGTTGTCAATCCACTCAAACACCTGGCCGGTAGCGGCCTGCCATTTGATCCAGGCATACCACAGGGCACCGTGCAGATCTGCCCCGGCAATGCGGGTGTCCAGCGCCTGCTGGAGCTGAATCAGGTAGTCTGTGGTCTCCAGCTCTCCTGCCTGCCAGAGCCGTTCCAGCAGTTTAGACTGCTGCTTCAGGCTGCTCTGGCCACGCGAGAGCCATACCTGCCAGGCATTGGAGATCAGGGCATACTGGTCGCGGGCGGTTCGCAGTTGCGCCAGGGTGGTGCGATAGACCTGCTGCGCCTGCTGCTCGGCCTGTAGCGCCTCGCTACGGGCAGCTGTAACACGGCTGCGAAAATCATTACGCAGCTGTAGCGGTATTGAGAGTGAGAGCATGAGGTAGCTCTCCTCATCATCACGCCCCGTCATCAGCCCCAGAGTGGGGTCGGCCTTCCGATCCCGATCCGTGGCATTGATCACTATCCGCGCCGCCTGTGCCAGCAGATGGGCCTGCCGGACATTGGGGTGCGCACTGGCGAGTCGTTCATTCTCCTGAACCCCCGGCAGATCGGTAGGAAGGGTAGCGGGCAGGCCAAGCCGTTTAGGCGGCGGCTCACCGGCCAGGGCAAAGAAATCACCCTTAGCCTCCACCAGTGCACCACCTGCCTGAGCATGCGCCATTGCGGCCTCGGCGACCGCCATACGTGTCAGCTCCACCTCTATTGAGGGTATGTCACCGGCGCTTTGCCGCTGCTCTGCAAGGCGCTGAAACCGCTCCATCAACTGGAAACGCTGCCTGGAGAGCGCGGTAATCTCTTCACTGTTCAGGATGCGAACCATGGCATCCAGCAGCTCCACTGCCTTGCTCTGTCGGAGCACATCCAATGCAGATCGAGTCGCCTCCAGTCCGGCTTGGGCGGCTCTCTCCTGCAGGCTGCGTTTGTCATGCAGGTCGATGGTCTGGCTCAGGCCAATCCCGTAATTATCGACCGACTCTGTCTTTTCGCCCTCCAGTGCCAGTTCAGGATTGTAAAGGGGCAGACCGGCACCCTGCGCACGGGCGCGGGCAGCATCAATGGCAGCCTGTGCGGCCTGGATCTCGGGATTTTCATCCAGTATCCGGTTTATAAAGGGGCTGAGACCCGCCAGCTCTCCAGCGGATGAAGCGGGCTGTTCAGACAGAAGATCCGATGACCAGGCCGTGGCGGCACTGGCTACAAGGCAGACGCACAGGCCTGCACGCAAATAGGTAGAGAACGACATAGCAAGAGTTCCACAGGTTCAAAAAAACGGGCAACCGCTGGCAAGCCAGCAGTAAGAACACAGGGGGAATTCAGGCTTTGGGGGGGCGTGAGGGAGGGGGGTTGAGAAGCGAGTTCCAGGCAGCCAGATAAGCACTCTTTAGGCTGTGGCTGCTGCCTGCTGGGGGTTTGGCCGGTGTAAAATTCAATCCAAGCAGATGTGAACAACCGTGGCCGCACTGGTCGTGAGCCGGCAGACTGTGTGGGTCATCAGGAAGATCGACGGAATCTCCAAGCGTTATCGGGATGGCCTGCGCTTCGCCATAATGCACATCGGCAGCAATCACCGTCCCGTAGCCCAGGATGGAGATGGCAAGCCATGTGATGATGAGACGACGGATCATTGAAGTGCGGGCTGGTTCCAAACAATAATTAAACAGCTTAACAGCATAGATGTTCGCATTATACCTGAATCCTGTAAATGGTCGCATCCGCAGGATTATAGATCAGATTCCGAATATGACCGATGTGTGAAGGCGGAAGTTCCATCTGCCTTATGCATAGCATCAGAAAACAGCCCTAAAGTCACCTCTCCCCCGGTCGATAACGAAAGCAATGAGCAACTGTCCAAGCCGGAAATCCACTCTGTCATCATCTGCACAAGGG
>JALSJZ010000005.1 GCA_026989135.1 Sedimenticola sp.
ATTAGATCAAAAATATACAAATAATTCAGAAAAGACGCCGACGTTGATGCGCTAAATAGATGTCTGGACTAAAAACGCCCACACGGCGTGCTGAAAATGACGACTTCCTACGTTATGGAGGTTATCGAATTTTTACTTGCAGGATTTAGGTGTCAACCTAAAGCCGAGGTAAAAACCCAGGGAAGTTTGTATCAATTTTTCCAATACATTTACCTCACCCATGGAATCCGCTAGTCTGCCGGTCTCCAATAGCCGCAGGTTTTTACCCTCCCCACCGTGACCCCCGAACAGCTACTCCACGAATCTGATCTCTGCGTGAAGTGCGGACTCTGCCTGCCGCACTGTCCAACCTACCGGATCACACAGGATGAGGGGGACTCCCCTCGGGGACGCATTGCGTTGATTCAGGCTCTGCTCTGCGGACAGTTGCAGAGTACCCCCCGGCTGCATGCCCATCTGAACCGCTGCCTGGGTTGCCGTGCCTGTGAACGCGCCTGCCCGTCAGCCGTTCAATATGGCAGACTGATTGATGGCGTTCGAGCCATTCGATCCCGGCAGCGCCCCGCCGCCAGACAGTGGCTATACCGCAAGGCACTTGGGCTGCTTACCAGCCCCCGGCTGCTATCCATCGGCGCAAGGCTTCTGCGACTCTTGCCCCGCCATGGGTCAGCAACGGCACCTTTTCTCCACATGCAGCGGCTGATTGGACTGTGCCCCAACTTTTCCCGCCCGATCAGATGGCAAACTGCTTATCCGCCCGCTGGAAAGCACGCAGGAAGGGTTGCGCTCTTTCTTGGCTGCATCAGTCGCTTTAGTGATCAGGCGGCACTGCTGAGTGCCCGCCGTCTGCTCAACCGTTTGGGGTGGGAGGTTATCGTGCCACCCAAGCAGGTCTGCTGCGGCGCACTCTTTCAACACGCAGGCGAACCGGCCACGGCGCAAAAACTCAACGCCCAAAATCAAGCAGCATTTGGCGCTCAGCCATTCGAAGCCATCTTGACCATCGCCAGCGGCTGTGGCGCTCATATAAAGGAGCATGGGGCGCTGCCTGCCCCCATAGTTGATATCAGCAGCTTTCTGAAGCAGCACTCCTGGCCTGAGTCGATTGCACTGGAGCCGCTGCCTCAGACTGTTGCGGTACATGCCCCCTGTAGCCTGCAAACCGCCGATGCGGTCTATCCGCTGCTGAACCGGATCCCGGAGATTGAACTGATCCCTTTGGCAGACAATGCCCTCTGCTGTGGTGCCGGGGGAATAAACCTGATAACAGAACCAGAGATGGCCGATGCTCTGCTGACGCCTAAGCTGGCCAGTCTACAGCGCTGCCGGGCAACAATTTTACTCACCTCCAACACCAGCTGCGCCCTGCATTTTGCAGCAGGCATCCGTAGCACCGGGCTTGAGATCGAGGTGCTGCACCCCATTCAACTGCTGGAGAGGCAGCTTAGACCATGACCACCCCACTGGATCATTTTCAGCACGATTGGCAGGCCTTTGAGCAGGCGCATGTCTGGCACCCTTATGCAGCCATGCCTGCCACCGTACCGCCCTTTGCCATCCACTCTGCCCAGGGTGTCCGGCTCAAACTGGAGGATGGCCGGGAGCTGATCGATGGCATGTCATCCTGGTGGGCCGCCATCCATGGCTACAATCACCCGGTTCTGAATGCCGCTATCCAATCACAGCTGGAGCAGATGTCGCATGTGATGTTTGGCGGGCTGACCCACAAACCCGCCGCAGAGCTTGCTGCGCTGTTGGTGGAGTTGACACCCGCACCATTGGATCAGGTTTTTTTTGCCGACTCCGGCTCCGTCGCGGTAGAGGTCGCCATCAAGATGGCGTTGCAGTACTGGCACGCCAAAGGGTGCCCGGAAAAGGAGCGGCTACTGACGGTTCGCGGCGGCTATCACGGCGACACCTTTGGGGCCATGGCCGTCTGTGACCCGGTCACGGGCATGCACCATCTCTTTGCCCATGCCCTGCCTAAACACCACTTCGCACCGGCACCCGGCTGTCCGTTTTCAGAAACATGGGATGATGGCTGCATCGCTGGGTTCAGGGCGCTGTTACAGAGACACCACCCGCAGATTGCCGCCGTCATTCTGGAACCCATCGTGCAGGGGGCGGGCGGGATGCGATTCTACAACCCGGAATATCTGCGGCAGGTGCGCATCCTTTGTGACGAATATGACGTGCTGCTGATCCTTGATGAGATCGCCACCGGATTCGGGCGCACAGGCAAGCTGTTTGCAGCCGACCACGCCGGTATCTCACCCGATATCATGTGCGTGGGCAAGGCGCTCACCGGCGGTTACATGACCCTGGCAGCCACCCTGGCAACCCGCGAAATATCCGCCCAGATCAGCCAGGGCGGCACCCCCTTCATGCACGGCCCCACCTTTATGGCCAACCCGCTGGCCTGTGCTGTCGCCATTGCCAGCATCAAACTGCTGCTGGATAGCCCCTGGCGCTCCCGCGTGGCAGAGATTGAGTCCCGTTTTCGTCAGGGGCTTGAAGGGTGTCGCGGGCTACCTGGGGTTCATGATGTACGTTCACTGGGTGCCATTGGGGTCATCGAGTTCAGTGACCCGCTGGATATGCACTGGATACAGCCGCTATTGGTGGAAATGGGGGTCTGGCTGCGACCCTTTGGCAGACTGCTCTACGCCATGCCACCCTTTATTATCCGTGATGATGAGCTGGAGAAGATCATCACCGTAATGGTCGAGATCACACATTCAGTATCTCGTAATCATGCGTAATCTCTGCCATCGCACCCAGCATAATCGAGGCTGAACAGAACTTCTCTGCACTCAACCTTACCGCCCGCCCCACCGCCTTGTCGGTCAGGTTGGGGCCAGTGACTCTGTAATGGATATGGATCCGGGTAAACACCTTGGGCTCACTCTCGGCACGCTCGGCCTCCAGCTCAACCTCACAGCCGGTCACCTCATGACGCCCTTTGCGCAGGATCAGCAGCACATCGAACTGGGTACAGCCACCCAGCCCCAGCAGCAGCATCTCCATCGGGCGAACCCCCAGGTTTCGCCCGCCAAAGTCCGGCGGCCCATCCATCACCAGCGCATGGCCGCTGCCCGATTCACCCACCATCATGGCACCCTCAACCCACTTTACCCTCGCTTTCATGCAAAAAACCTCGACTGGTTAACAATTTTCGCAGCCTATCATAGATCGACAATCTGCTGGGGGTTGCCTAGACTTAACAGGTGTAGCCCCCTACTTGCATCCCCAGACATGAAGAGCGCTTATGACTATTGTCCAGCCAGTACCGACAGAACCTGAATATCTGAAGCCCTTTCTCGCTTTTTGCCATAAGCGGCGCTACCCCTCCAAGGCCGAGATCATTCGCCCCGGTGATCCCGCCGATATTCTCTACTACATTGTGGAGGGGTCACTGACGGTTTTTATGGAGGATGAGGAGGGTCATGAGATCATCCTGACCTATCTGAACAAAGGTGAGTTTATTGGCGAGATGGGGCTTTTTGTAGATAACGCCAACCGCAGCGTAATGGTTCGAACCCGCACCGATTGTCAACTGGCCGAGATAACCTACGCACGGCTTGAACAGCTGCTGGAGACCGACCTCAAAGAGCACTCCAAATCCTTCCTGCATGCCATTGGCGCACAGCTCACACAACGGCTGCTGCAGACCAGTCGCAAGGTGGGACACCTGGCCTTTCTGGACGTCACGGGTCGCATCGCCGGCACCCTGCTGGAGCTGTGTGAACAGCCGGATGCCATGACCCACCCCGACGGCATGCAGATTCGCGTTACCCGTCAGGAGATTGGGCGCATCGTAGGATGTTCAAGAGAGATGGCCGGACGGGTGTTGAAGACCCTCGAAGAGCAGGGGCTGGTCACCGTCAAGGGCAAGACCATCGTGGTATTGGGCGCCCGATAGTCAGTAAAAAAGCTCATGGAGCTTTTTGCCCGGCTCCGCTGCCCGCATAAAGGCCTCCCCCACCAAAAAGCCCTGCACACCGTTGTGCCGCATCAGCGCCACATCTTCTCGGGTGTAGATGCCGCTCTCGGTGACCACGATGCGATCCTTTGGGATCTGTGCCAACAGGTCGATGGTTGTCTGCAGAGAGGTCTCAAAGGTGCGCAGGTTGCGGTTATTGATACCGATCAGCCGGGTATCCAGCAGCAGGGCGCGCTCCAGCTCTGCGGCATCATGCACCTCCACCAGCAGATCCAGATCCAACCCGGCAGCCAGCTCCGACAGTTCGTGCAGCCGGGCATCTTCCAGGCAGGCTGCAATCAGCAGAATGCAGTCAGCCCCCATGACCCGCGCCTCATAGAGCTGGTAGGGGTCGATCATAAAATCCTTGCGCAACACTGGCAGGGCACAGGCGGCACGCGCCTCTTTCAGATAGGCATCGGCACCCTGAAAGAAATCCATGTCAGTCAATACCGACAGGCAGGCCGCACCACCCTCCGCATAACTGCGGGCGATATCGGCAGGGGAAAAATCCTCACGTATCACCCCTTTGCTGGGCGAGGCCTTTTTTATCTCTGCAATGACTGCCGCCTCACTGGCGCTGATCCTGGCTTCGATGGCTGCCACAAAGCCTCGGGGCTGAGGCAACCCCTCCAGCGATGCCATCAGCTGTTTCAGTGGCTGCCTTGCGGCGCGCTCGGCGACCTCTTCTGCCTTGCGGTGGATGATTTTTTTCAGAATGTCCGGGGGATTACTCATGGGAATCAATCAAAACTCTGGGTCAGGATGATCAACTGATCCAGCTTGCTGCGCGCCTCACCACTGGCAATGGCTGCATCGGCCTTTTCAACACCCTGCGCCAGATTCTCCGCCAGACCCGCCGTATAGATGGCCGCACCGGCATTGAGGCAGACGATATCCCGCGCCGCGCCGGGGTTGTCCTCCAGCACGGAACGGATCACCGCCAGACTCTGCTCGGCACCCTCCACGGCCAGCTCGGAGACCGGTGCGCGCTGCATGCCAAACTGTTCGGGCGAGATGGCATAGCGCCTCACAATGCCATCCTTCAGCTCCGCCACTTCGGTGTGGTCACCAATGCTGATCTCATCCAGCCCGTCACGAGAGTGCACCACCAGCACATGGCGGCTGCCCAGGCTCTGCAATACATTGGCCAGTGGCTCCAGCAGCTCTTCACTGAAGACGCCGAGCAGCTGATTGGGCGCACCAGCCGGGTTGGTCAGCGGCCCCAGCACGTTAAAGAGAGTGCGCACGCCCAGTTCGCGGCGCGGGCCGATGGCATGCTTCATGGCGCTGTGGTGGGCGGGGGCAAACATAAAGCCCAGCCCCACCTTTTGCACACATTGGGCGACCTGCTGCGGCGTCAGATCCAGCCGCACACCGGCCGCCTCCAGCAGGTCGGCGCTGCCGGATTTGCTGGAGATGGAGCGGTTGCCATGTTTGGCCACCCGCGCCCCGGCGGCAGCGGCGACAAAGGCGCTGGCGGTGGAGATATTGAAGGAGCCGGAGGCGTCGCCCCCTGTACCGCAGGTGTCGATCAGATTTTCGGCATCCACCTCAACCCGGGTCGCCAGCTCCCGCATCACTCTGGCGGCAGCGGTAATCTCCTGCACCGTTTCGCCTTTCATGCGCAGGCCGACCAGAAAACCGCCAATCTGCGCCGGGGTTGCGCCGCCGGTCATGATGCTGCGCATCACCTGCGTCATCGCCTCTTCTGTGAGATTCTGACGCGCCAGAATCTGGTTGATTGCCTGTTTTATATCCATCCTATCTGCCCTCGATAAAGTTCCGCAACAGGTCGTGACCATGTCGGGTCAGGATAGATTCCGGGTGGAACTGCACCCCCTGAATATCCAGCTCCCGGTGGCGCACGCCCATGATCTCATCCAGCTCACCCGCCTCATTCTGTGTCCAGGCGGTGATCTCCAGCGACTCCGGCAGGCTCTCTTTTTCAATCACCAGGGAGTGGTAGCGGGTCGCCTCGAAAGGGTTTTCCAGCCCCGCGAACACACCGGCATCTTGATGATGGATCATGGAGGTCTTGCCATGCATCACCGCATGCGCATGCACGATCCGGCCACCAAAGGCCTGTGCAATGGACTGATGCCCGAGACAGACCCCCAGGATGGGGATGCGCCCGGCAAACCGTTTGATGGCATCGACCGAGATGCCGGCCTCATCCGGCGTGCAGGGGCCGGGGGAGATGACCAGCTGATCTGGCTTCATCGCCTCGATCTGCTCCAGCGTGATCTGGTCGTTACGATGAACCTCTACCTCTATTCCCAGCTCACCCAGATACTGCACCAGGTTGTAGGTGAAGGAGTCATAGTTGTCGATCATTAATAGCATTTTATGATGTCTTATATGGTCTTTTTCTTGACTGAATCCAGATACAGCGTATCCGGGCATATGTCTTGCTCATTAGGCGCCATCAATTACTTTTGCCCGCTTAAAATAATGTGTATCTTTTAGCTCTTTGAATACGCCAAAATCAAGCAATTTAGAGCAGTCATAAATGCCGCGCTCACCATTGGTGAAAACAAGGCTTAATTTATAATTATTGGTTGCAAATGCTTCGCTTACTCTTGGGTTCATTGTGCTACCTCAATGGATCAATTTTGCGAGGATGCTCCCCAGATACAGCCAATTCCCAATCAGCCATAAGCTCATCATCCTGATATTTAACATGAATATGCGGGAGCTTATGTTGCCTGTTATCCATGAAATACATGTAGATTATAATTCCATAGAATACTGATATTGATGGCATGATTTTTCCTCTAATTCGCAGTAGCTAACTCTCCAGCCCGGCCTCTGCCTGCGCCACCGCGCGAAAGATGGCGCGGCCTTTATTCATGGTCTCTTTCCACTCCAGCTCGGGGATGGAGTCGGCCACTATGCCGGCACCGGCCTGGATATGCAGGGTCTTGCCCTGGATCACCGCAGTACGGATGGCAATCGCGGTATCCATATTGCCATTCCAGGCGAGATAACCCAC
>JALSJZ010000006.1 GCA_026989135.1 Sedimenticola sp.
CTCACATGGCACAAGCTATTGATCCGTATAGCGATATGAAACTTTTCGGCCATTACAATAAGGATGACACTCAAAGTTGTCATTCACTCTACGAATCAATATCTTACACTCTGCAGGCACGATCACTTGCAGGATTTAGGTATAACTGCTCAAAAACGTGCATTTACAGCTGTTTTAAAATCTCTTTAGCTTGATCCACCCATTGCCCCTGTGCACCGGATTCGATGGCCTGGCTTAAAGCTCTTTTTGCCTCTTCGGTCTGACCCCTTTTAAAGTAGACCATGCCCAAATGGTAGTTAATAATCGGCACTACCGGCTCTTTCTCAGCAGCATGTTCTAATACCGTACTGGCCAGCTCAAATTCTCCACGCTGGTAATATACCCAGCCTAATGTGTCGAGGAATAGCGGGTTAGTTGAACGTTCAAAGCGTTTTGCCAGTTCAAGTGCCCTGTCCAAAGCAGGTTGTGCAGCCGTATCTGATGCTAATAGCATTGCCAGGTTGTTGGCCACCAGTTCACTATTAGGGTATTTTTGCAAAATCGCTTCATATTGAGCAATCGCTTCATCGGTATTGCCCGTTCTTTGATAAGTCTGAGCCAACAGAAGCCATAGGGCTGCATTCTCATTCGTCTGTTCCAACCCCTCTTTATAGGTCTCTATTGCATTCTCAGTATTACCACGTGAAAGATGGAGTGTAGCCAGATTCCGATAGAAGGATGCGGCCGCAGGAGCCAGCTCAATCGCTTTACGCAGTGCATCTTCTGCGGCATCTGGCTGCTTTTGGACAAGCAGGAGGTTTGAGAGAAGATTATAGAGCGCAGCACTCTCGGGCTGTTGTTTCAAGGCCTGCTCAACCAGGCTTTGTGCTTGTGCAGCCTGTTTGTCGTTTACGAGACTTTTTGCAAGGGCTGAGATAACTTCAAAGGAGTCAGGGGATCGCTTCAATGCCTCTTCAAAGGATTTGATACTGGCAGTAATTTTATTATCTGCCTGTTCTATTACGCCCTGGCCGTAGTAACCAACATGACTGTCGGGGCGAACCTTTTGCAGCTGCTTTGCATAATCCATGGCAATAGCCAGCCTCTTTTGCTGGATATGCAGTGCTACCAATGCTTTCAATGCATCAAAGTGATCTGCCTTGATTTGCAGTACAGACTCCAGAGAGGCCACTGCTGAATCCAGATCGCCTTTTCTGGTCTGTAGCTGGGACAATTCGATATAGAGGGGTGCCTCTTTTTGATTAATGGCTATCGCCTTTTTCAAGGCTTCAATAGCCAGATCGACCTCACCCTTCATGGTGTGCGCACGAGCCAGCAGGCGCAGTGCCTGTATATTATCCGGGGCATCCCGCAGGATTATACGCAGGTCTGTAACTGCACTGTCGGCATCGTTAGCGGCCATGGCGATACTGGCTCTGACTAAAAGTGCATCTGCATCGCGTGAATTTTGTTCAACAACCTCCTCTACCAATGTCTTTGCCTCATCTTGTTGATTACGAAGCAGCAGCATGGCAGCCAGTTGCGTCCTGGCTTTGAGTCCATTGGGTTCCAATTGGTTTTTTTCAATAATATCGCGATAGATCTTTTCTGCCTCTTCCGTGCGTTTAGCGGCTTTAAATAGATCAGCCTGGATAAGTTTCAACTCATAATTTTCCGGGTCAGCCGTGACATAGGTCTGTATGGTTTTTTCTGCAACCTCAAGACCGCGCGCCCTGGCTTGAAACTCCAGCAGTGCCAGTTTGAGTTTTAGATCATCAGGGAATTGCTGCACGCCATCTTTCAGCACGCTCTCGGCATCATCCATTTTGCCATTTTGAATCTGAAAAATAGCCAGTTGACGCAAAAAAGCGCTATTCTCTGGTCTTAGCTCAATCACCCTCTTCAACATGCCGACTGCTCTGTCAACCTCTCCTGACTCTGCATAAAAGCGACCCAAGGCAAGATAGAGCGATGTATTATCCTGTTGCTGCTTAATGCCCTCCTCCAGCAGTGCAATGGCCTGCTGGATATGCCCCTTCTCTTCATGGGCACTGGCCAGCAGGAGCAGGGCACTGACATTGGTTGGTTCCAGTTTAAGAACTGCTTCAGTCTGATTGATTGCTGCATCCAGGTGACCCAATCGTTTTTCAATGGCTGCCAGCAGTACCATTCCCTCCACATTGTTGGGCTCATTTTCCATAACGATATCAGCGGCTGCCCGAGCCTTCTCTGGGTCACCGCCAAGAAGATAGAACTGCCCCAGTCTAAGCTGGGATTTCAGATGATTGGGATTGACCTTTACCGCCTTAGAGTATGCAATAAATGCATTTTGCCAATCACGCTCTTTGTCATAGATCTGCCCCAACATATAGTGTGACTCGACTGACTTGGGATCGATTTGCAGCACATTTTTGAATTCCAGCCGCGCCTTTACATAGTTACCTGCTTCAAAGAGTTGTGTGCCACGCTTAAAATACTCTACCGCGCGATCCTCAGCGCCACCACAAGCTGTGAGCAAAACCAGCACCCCTATAAATATAAGAGTCCGTGCGCATCTTTTTTGTTTCTGCATCTATCGTGTCCTTTCAAACGTCTATTTGCTTTATAGTCAGGTGTATTTTAGAACTTCTTGCAAAACTCTAAAAAGCAGAGGATTTCTTGGCTTTCATTGGCTAAAAGAAAGGAAGTGTCTGATTCATTTTGGTAAAATAAGTTTGCGACCTAAACCGCTAAAATCATTAGCGAAAGCCAAGATTTCATGCGCCAGATACTCGAAAAATTATCCCACACTTGGGATCATATACAAAGCTTCTTATTTCCTATGATTTGGGATGAGTTAGGCGAACTGACAGCAAAGCAGAAACAATTAGTGACCGCGCTGGAAATTGCAAAGCTAGAGGAGTACCTCCCCTATGCGGGTCGCTATCCTGGACGTCATTTTGAAGATCAAGCTGCTATTGCGCGAGCCTTTGTTACAAAGATGGTCTATAAAAAAGGGTTCAGAATAGGGGTTGTCGTCGCTCACTGAGGGGCGGCTGAATGAGGGGGTGACCTCCAATCTCTGTAGCGTTGCCAGCATGGCGGCACCCGTCATCGGTAACCTATAAGAGTGCAGCACCAGTTCCTTGCCATTGATCCCTTATAGTGAGATCAGTTACGTACATACTGGTCAATAGCTTGTGCAGCTGTTTTTGCCTGTCCCATTGCAAGGATTACAGTTGCTCCACCTGTAATAGCATCACCGCCAGCAAATACGCCCCGCTTGGTGGTTTGGCAGTTCTCTTCATCCACGATGATGATGCCCCATTTGTTTGTTTTTACCCCCTTGTCCGTTGCAGGAATCATCGGGTTAACATCGCAACCCAGTGAGAGCACTACCGTATCCACATCTTCGGTAAAGAACTTGCCAGTGGGAAGTGGTTTGCGTCTGCCGGATGTGTCAGGGTCGGACAGCTCCATCTTTTCACATCTGATCTGTTTGACAAAATTATCTTCATCAACAATGAATTCAACGGGGTTGGCAAGCCAGTGCCAGTTTAGAAATTCCTGTTCTGCATGTTCCAGCTCTTCGGTTCTGGCTGGCGCCTCATCACGAGAGCGCCGGTAGTAGCAGGTGGTTTCTGCCCCCAGGCGTTTTGCAGTACGCAGGACATCCATGGCGGTGTTGCCTGCACCAATAACCGCTACTTTTTTCCCTTGATAAAGTGGGGTGCTGTATTCAGGAAATTTATCTGCCTGCATAAGGTATATGCGTGTCAGGTATTCATTGGCAGAGTAGACGCCATTGGCATTGACACCAGGGATATCAAGCATTTTTGGCAGGCCTGCACCAGAGGCAACAAAGACTGCATCAAATCCCTCCTGTTCCAGCAGGTCATCGAGCGAGAGAATCTTGCCGATGATCATGTTGTAAACAAACTTTACACCGATCTTTTCAAGGAATTCAATATCCTCATCAATAATATCCATAGGCAGGCGAAACCGGGGGATACCATAGACCAGTACACCACCTGCACGGTGGAAGGCCTCAAACACGACAACCTCATGGCCTCTGATGCACAGTTCATAGGCGCATGTCAGCCCTGCTGGCCCAGCCCCGACAATAGCAATGCGTTTGCCGGTTGATGGTGGAATCTCTGGCAGCTCCAGTGTGTTGTGCTGGCGCTCATAATCGGCGGCATAGCGCTCTAGGTTGCCGATGCCCACAGGCTCCTTTTTCTTGCCCACCACGCAGACGGCCTGACACTGTTTGTCTTGAGGGCAGACACGCCCACAGGCGGCGGGCAAAAAGTTTTTCTCCCGGATTTTTTTGGCGGCCTCGGCCATATCACCATTTTCGATGAGCTTGATAAAGGCGGGGATATCAATGCCGACCGGGCAACCATCGACACAATCTGGTTTTTTGCATTGGATGCAGCGCTTGGCTTCCGTTATGGCCTCTTCAAGTGAGTAGCCAATGGGTACCTCTTCGAAGTTTTTAATGCGCTCTTCCGGGGCAATCAGTGGCATCTCCTGAAAGGAGAGTGCCATTCTCTCTTTGTTACTGAGCTCTGAACGTTTCTTGGCGGACTTTCCAGGCATAAAGTGTTCCTATAGTATTTCCAGGGCTTGCTTCTCTTCTGCAACAAACATTTTTTGTCTTTTTGTCAGCTGGTCGAAATCCACTTTGTGCCCATCAAAATCTGGCCCGTGAAAACAGGCAAACTTAGTCTTTCCATCAATAGATACGCGACAGGCACCACACATGCCTGTCCCATCCACCATCAGGGCGTTGAGAGAGACCATTGTTTCAATACCAATCGGGCGGGTCAGCTCACATACGGCCTGCATCATTGGGACAGGGCCGATGGCCAGTACGTGGCTGACACGTTTTTCATCTTTAATGATCTGTTCCAGCGCATGGGTGACAAAGCCCTGGATGCCGGCTGAGCCGTCATTGGTGGTGAGAATGACCTCATCACAGGCGGCTTCCAGTTCATCAATCATAATGAGCAGATCTTTGCTGCGTGCACCAACCACGCCTATAACCCGACTGCCCAGTGCCTTGAGATCGCGCGCTGTAGGGATGATGGCTCCGGTGCCAAAACCGCCACCAATCACTACGCAGGTTCCCCGATAATGTCTAACGTGAGAGCGCTCGCCCAATGGACCAACAATATCTTTAAAGCAGTCACCCACCTCCATCTCGTTCATCTGAATAGTGGTTTTACCTGCGGACATGATGACCACTTCGATCTGCCCCTCATCCCTGTCCCAGCCGCAGATGGAGAGCGGGATACGCTCACTGAGTTCATGAGGCCGAATGATAATGAACTGCCCGGCTTGCAGCTTGCGCGCAATGAGCGGTGCTTCGATCACATAGTGGAAGGTGTCTGGGCAGAGCGCTCTTTTGGATATGATTTTGAAGCTTTGCTGGTAGTGGGCGACAGAGGTGGGTGTGGTTTTCAGCAGCGGCAGATAACACTTTGCCTCATGGCGCACGATGTAGGCATCATCCCAGTCGTTGCATCCATCTTGGCCGACAATGGCGCGATAAGCGGTTCGAAGCCGCTCCTTCTGCGTGTTGGTCAATAGCCCTTTTTCCATCAGCTTGCCCAGTGTTCTGGCCGCCTGCATACGAACCAGAGAGCGGCTGTCACAGAGGCGGGCAAAGCTGATATCAAACATCTGTTGCCTAAGGACTTCATCAAACAGATTGGAGTCAAGGCGTGCTACCAGTTTACCCATGGCATTGATGGCATTGGAGCTGAGCTGGTAGTTATCTGATTCGGCTGCACCCAGTATTTCTGGCAGGGTTTGCAGTACCTCGGGGATACGGAAATAGGCCAGCGCCTGGGTCAGATTAATCAGCGCATACTGATCTGCCCGTTTTTTATTCCAGACATCCAGTAGCGGAGCAATGGCATCGGCACCATTTACAGCGATCGCCCTGCCAAGGTGTGCACAGGACTCAGCATCGGCATTTACCAGCTCATCAATCAGAAAAGGGATGACGACCGATCCAAAGCGGGTGATCTGCTTTTCTGCCCTATTTGCCAGAGAGATCATCTCAGACATGCCAACATGATCCCGGTAAAATAACAGCGTAAGCGTTGAAGCCAGTGCTATTTTGTCATCATCTGTTATATCGGAAAGCTGTTCGACCTCATCCAGCGCCAAAGAGATTAACTCTTCATCTTCTGATTTTAACTTGTTGATTATAGTATCTATTATTTTTTGCATGCCCCACAAACCCTTGGTTTAGCAGCCCAGTATTGGGGAGGTATAAAGCACGCCATTATAGGCTGTTTGGGGATGTTGCGCTAGAAAGCCCAAGTCCAATGTTTTCTATTGGATGCTGTTGGGGCAGCAATATAGGGAGTAATCTATGCCGCCCTATTGGGGGGTGCTCATTTGCACATGCGGTACCTTTGCCAGCAGGGATGAGGTGATCCCCACTTTTTTAGCCGGAGTGCTAGAGCTTCTTGGATGTCTCGCTGCTGATCTTCCAGCCGCCTGATTCCTGCTTTAATATCAGTGTCTTTCTTACATTATCTGAGAAGATAGGTGACCTGTAGATCTGGACAAAGGTGACTGTGGCGGTGCCATCTTCAGCCAAGCTGACTTGAATGTTGCTCAGCTGTATGTTGATGCTGGATGGCTTGGAAAGTCGCTTTCTTCGTTGCGCTTCCCAATACTCCCGTTTTTTATATTGCCGGGGCTTGAAATCAGAGGTATAGCTGTCGATGTATGCATCGACCCTTTGATCTGCCCAGGCTTTGGCCCAGTTTTTGACTGCGTTGAGGATCTCCGCTCTATGGTTTGCGGCGGCCAACTCTGCCTCTTTAATCCTTGCCTCCTCCTCAGCCCTGGCGGCTGCTTCGGCAGCTCGTGCCTCCTCCTCCTCAGCCCTAGCGGCTGCTTCGGCAGCTCGTGCCTCCTCCTCAGCCCTAGCGGCTGCTTCGGCAGCTCGTGCCTCCTCCTCAGCCCTAGCGGCTGCTTAG
>JALSJZ010000007.1 GCA_026989135.1 Sedimenticola sp.
TCTTCTCACAGCTGGTGGCACAAGCCGTGGGCGTGATCGCCACCCTGATCTACTCTGGTGTCGCCACCTTTGTGATCCTCAAGGTCGTCAGCGCCATCACCGGCGGTCTGCGGGTAAGCGAAGAGGAGGAAGAGGTAGGGCTGGATCTGGCCTCCCACGACGAGAGGGGCTATATCATCTGATACCCCGCTATCAGCCGAAAAAGAGAGACGGGTGCCCTGGGCACCCGTTTTTTTATGGGCGGTTTGCAATTAAAACCACTGTCTAAAAACCCAGATAGCCTGGGAGGCATCTCTACTGCTCTCCGCACAATGATAGTGCTCTCTTATTAAAAAATGCCCCACACCTATGCATGATCTTTAAAGCCCGCCCCGCCTCAAAAAAAATCCTCTTCAATAACAAGGGGTTAATTTTTGGCATAATTTATGCTTAAGCGTTTGCACCTAAATTACAGATCATCCAATAACCCACCAGACTGTATTAATGAACAGTACCTGAGCTGTTATTGGACGGGGAAACATCAATGACCAACGTTGTGCAAAAAATTTTCGCGGTACTGTTTCTTACCTGCATCAGCTCTACCGCTGTATATGCTGCTGAGGCCGCCTCCACAATCAGTGGTGCAGATACCGCCTGGATACTGGTATGTTCCGCTTTTGTCATGCTTATGGTGCCAGGACTTGCACTGTTTTATGGTGGTATGGTTCGGCAGAAGAATGTACTTAATACCATTATGTACAGCTTCGCTGCCCTGGCAGTTATCTCGATACAGTGGGCCATCATGGGCTACTCATTTGCCTTTGCCCCGGATGTTGGCGGCGTTATCGGCAGCCTGAAGTGGCTGGGGCTGAGTGGCGTGGGTGCCGAGCCAGGCCCCTACGCTGAAACCATCCCGCACAGCAGTTTTATGGTTTTCCAGATGATGTTTGCCATCATCACGCCGGCCATCATCAGTGGCGCAGTGGCGGAGCGGATGAAGTTCTCCGCCTACCTTATATTCATCCTCATCTGGTCAACCATTGTATACGCCCCAATCTGTCACTGGGTCTGGGGTGGCGGCTGGATCGGCTCTATGGGAGCACTGGATTTTGCCGGCGGCACCGTAGTTCATATCAGCTCCGGCGTCTCGGCTCTTGCCGCAGCTATCGTACTGGGCAAACGCAGGGGTTATGGGCGTGACCATATGCCTCCGCACAATCTGCCAATGACATTGCTCGGTGCCGGCCTGCTCTGGTTTGGCTGGTTTGGATTCAATGCCGGCAGCGCCCTGACCTCTGGCTCTCTGGCCAGCAGCGCCTTTGTCGCCACCCAGCTCGCCGCCGCTGCAGGTATTGTGGGCTGGCTCTGGATCGAATGGAAGCAACGCGGCAAACCTACCGTATTGGGCGCAGCCACGGGTGCCATTGCCGGACTGGTTGCCATCACCCCGGCGGCTGGGTTCGTTGGGCCAATGAGTGCCATTGTGATTGGTTTAGGCTCAGGCATCATCTGCTACATGGCCATCAGCCTGATCAAGCCCATGCTGGGTTATGACGACTCTCTGGATGCCTTTGGCATTCATGGGGTTGGCGGAGCCTGGGGAGCATTGGCAACCGGCCTGTTTGCATCAACCGCCATCAATGCCGGAGGTGCTGACGGCCTCTTCTTTGGTGACATGTCGCTACTGTTTAAACAGATAGCCTCCATTCTTGGAACCGGCATCTACGCCTTTGGCGTCACCTACGTCCTATTGGTTGTACTGGATCCAATTATCGGCCTTAGGGTAACGGAGGAAGAAGAGCAGGTAGGCATCGACCTCTCCGAGCATGGCGAAGCCGGTTATACCAATAACTAAGAACAGACAGCCTGAACCCTGCAATGGTAAGCAGGGTTCAGGTAACACTATATCCATTGAGGCAGAGATAGATTATGTCAGTTGTAAACAACAATCCTGAACGGCGACGCTTTTTAAGTGGCGCCTTTATGACCCTTGGCTTAACCCTTGGGCTTGGTGCCATGGGGACAAGATTCATGCAGTTCCTTATGCCTGATGTGGCCACAAAAAAGAGCAGTGAAATCCTGCTGGGAAAGACAGATGATCTGAGTGGTAACGGAGCAAAATTCTTTGATGTCGCGGGTAAAAAGGTCGCACTGATGCAAACTGAAGAGGGGTTTACTGCTTACTCCCGCATCTGCACCAACCTTGGCTGCCTGGTCTCCTGGGACAACGCAAATGATCAATTTCGCTGTCCCTGCCATAACGGTGTTTTTGACCGCAATGGCAAAAACATATCCGGCCCGCCACCACGGCCACTCGATCAGTATGAGGTCGTCAAACGCGGTAAGAGTATTTATATCAAACTTGATGTGGCATAACCCAAATGGAAACTACTGAGACAAAAGCCACAGAGGATAAAACCTTTTGGCAAAAAACCTATGATATGGCTCAGGAGGAGATTCCTGATCATCTCAACCGTTTTTCATATTGCCTGGGCGCCACACCGCTGATCCTGTTTATCATTCTGGCGGTAACCGGCATCCTGCTCACCTTCTATTACATACCGTTCCCTGGGCAGGCCTACAACAGCATAAAGACCATTACGGAAGAGACCTACCTTGGATGGTTTATTCGTGGCGTCCACCAGGTTACGGTAAACCTTATGGTGCTCGCCCTGTTGCTGCACATCATCCGGGTCTTTATTACCCGCGCCTATCGTGACGGCGGCGGGTTGAAATGGTTCCTCGGTGCAGGGCTGTTTTTTACCGTACTGGCCTTTGGTTTTACCGGCTACTCACTGGTCTACGACAATGTCTCCTATTGGGGCATGACCGTTGTAACCGATATGATTCGACAGATCCCCGTGGTAGGTGAACCTATCTTCCTGCTGTTACGAGGCGGGGAGGATGTCACCGAACTGACTCTGCTCAGGCTCTATGATCTGCACACCAAGCTGCTTCCACTATTGATCGTGCTGCTGATTGGCGCACATATCATTGCCATCCGCACCCTCGGCTTTGCAAAGATCACCAAACACCAGGGAACACACCCTTTCTTTCCTGGGCATGGGCTAAAGATGCTGGCGATGACTGTGATGTTGCTGATTGTAATCGTCAATCTGGCGGCTATCTTCCCACCGACCATGGGGGACCCGGCCAATCCGCTTGTAGTGGCATCCGATGTCTCGCCACCCTGGTATTTCTCAGCGATCTATCGCTGGATCATCATTGCACCAAGGGAGGCAGGGCTATTCAGCGTATTTGCCTTCTTCACCCTGTTTACCATCTATCCCTACATCGACCGCGGCTTCTCTGATCGAGGCGCCAACATGTTGCGGGTAAACCTTGCCATTGGCCTCATCGTTGCGATTTTCTTCGCCACGATGACCATCTGGGAAGCGCTGGTATAGCTATTTAGATACAAATTATTTTTGAGGTAACAAAACAATGCAGGAAGAACAGAATGCATCTGAAAAGAGCAAACCGGCTGATCAAATGAGTGATCCAATAACAGAGAAATTACTATCCATGTGGCGCTCCCTGAAGACAGGTCTGCGTACACTCTTTGCCGATGAAGAAAAGGGCGACTACAACCTGATGAAATACTTCATTGGCATATTGAGTCTCATTCTATTTTTTGCACTCACAATGGTTGGATACGTCAGTGTAAAAGAGGGCAAGATGGAGTTTAAACCGGTCATCACAGAACCGGGCAAGCAGTGTCTTGACTGCCACACGAAAAAAGGCCTTACAGCAGGCGCCATTCGGGACTGGAAGATGTCCCAGCATGCTGCCAAGGGCATTGGCTGTAATGAGTGCCATATCCCCACCAAGGATGCACCGGAACGCATCCAGTCCATGACAACTGTCTGTGAGGATTCAAAGGTTCGGCTGGAGGTCTCATCCAGCAACTGCAAACAGTGCCATGAGGCCAAAGTGACCGAATTTGCCAAAGGCAAGCACTCAAAAGCCTGGCTGGCTATGGAGGCCATGCCAAGCACCAAAGATCAGCCTTATGCCATCATGGATGGCGAAAAAGGGTGCGGCGGCTGCCACAAGATCGGACGCGACGAAGGACAGTGTGACTCCTGCCATACGCGCCACCTCTTCTCCGCTGAAGAGGCAAGAAAGCCAGAGGCATGCGGCACCTGCCACATGGGCTTTGACCACCCCCAGTGGGAGATGTATATCACCAGCAAACACGGGATGATCTACCAGAGCGAGAAGCATAACTATGACTTCACCAAGAAGATCAAGGATTGGTACAGCAAGCCCTATGATGCTTCTACAAAAACCCCAAGGGCACCAGTCTGCGTAACCTGCCACATGCCGGATGGTGGGCATGATGTCTTAACCGCCTGGGGCTTTCTGGCCTTGAGATTGCCAGAAGAGGATGCCGAGTGGATGGGATATCGTGCCACGATACTACAGGGGCTTGGCATACTGGATGCAGAGGGCAACCCCACAGACCGACTCGGCGCAGTCAAGGCAGCGGATATGGCCAGACTCACCAAAGCAGAGTGGGATGCCGAGCGGAAGAAGATGGTCGACATCTGTGCACAATGCCATGGCGAGACCTGGTCTGAAGGGGAGCTGGAGAAGATCGACGGGCTGATCAAAGAGGCCGATAAACTGATGGCCGAAGCGGTGACCATCGTCCAGGCACTCTATGATGACAACATCCTTCCACGACCCACGGATTATCCGCCCAGTGTGGATCTGCTCAGATTCTACGAAGTCCAAAGCGGCATTGAGCAGACACTGTATGTCATGTTCCTGGAGCATCGGATGCGCACCTTCCAGGGTGGTTTCCACTCCAACCCGGACTATCTGCACTGGTACGGCTGGGCCAAAATGAAGAGGGATCTGGTCGAGATCAGGGAAGAGGCTGCAAAACTGAGAGCCGACCACAAGTAAAAAAGAGAGGTGCAGCAATGGTTACATGGCCAAACCATGTAACCATTGCTGCAACCCAATAGAAATAATATCCCACCGGCTCAAGCCGGTGACTTCAAGTCACGGCTAAAAGCCGGATTGATCGGCCATTCAGCTAATTGCTGTCGCTACACCATATAAAAATCATCATCCAGTTCTGGCAGAGTTTAATTCCTGATATATTCTCATCCATCACATTGCCACTTGAAGCTGCCCAATATCCTCTCACCCATACATGCTGTGCTTTACTGATCCCCTATCGGGGGGCTTTAAACTGTTTATCCATTACACTAGGGTTTATAAGCGGCTGATTATTAACGAGTTACTCGCTTTTCTGGTAATTAAATTCACTGGATTGATGGTTGTACAGAAGATATAGCTGCAAAATGAGCCGTTTTTTTTTACACTGTTGCAACCCCTATATTTGTGCAGATAGATAACTGACTGAAATATAGGCTAATTGTTAATTGATCTGTTTTATGCTTAATATTGCCACCTGAGTAATTTATGATAGAAGACGAAAGCAGGTTCAGTAATAAAAGCCGACAAGAGAAGAGGTAGGTTTGATGCTCTATAAAAAAACAGCACTTGCAGCTCTACTGAGTATTTCAATGGGCACGGCCAGCGCCGCTGTGGATTACTACTCCGCTGTTCCAGTTGCCGAGCTGGAGGCGTTTTTTGGAACAACCCCAGGGGCGATCACCGCAGCAAGTGCTGACCCTGGTTTTGACCCGGCATTTGAGGGGTCAGGCATCAGAGACTCTTTTGGTTTTATGGCAGGGGATACCATCTCATTTGACTATAACTTTATGACAGATGAGCTACTGCCAGAGCTTGCAGATGATTATGCGTTTGTGAGTGTAGGTGGCTCAATCACACGACTGGATCATGTGTTGGGCAGCAACCCGTTATCAGCATCATACCCTTATGAACAAGAAACAGGTTATCTAAGCTTTTCCCATACGACGCTGGAAACAGGCACGCTGGATTTTGGCATCGGTATAGTGGATGCCTTTGATGAGTTTATTGACTCAGGGCTACTCATTGATAACATTAAAATAATGCGCGGTGGCAGCGAGGTATACAGCAATGGGTTTGAGGATATAGACCCACTGGTCATGGGTATTGGTGATATATCTATGGGATCAGACTTTTTTGGTATTGCGCCAACGGAAGGGAATTTACAACTGTTGATGTCTACAACCGCTGTGCCTCTGCCGCCTGCTGTTTGGCTGCTTTTTTCAGGTCTTGCCGCACTGATGGGGTTTAGCCGCCATCGGCGTCGCGATAGTTGAGCAAGAGCAATTCACCGTAGAGCAGATATAGCCAGTCATCAAAAACAACAGCGTCCGGCTATTTTGTATGCAGGGTGTAGCCACAACATGATGTAATTATTTCTTTATGTGAAACCACTGCTGTCCCGTTAACTTTCACAGCAAAGCCATCTGACAGAGCCCCAAACGAGACTTGCATCGAAACCTTAAGTTTTCCAATTGTTACAGTGCTTGCCAAATCACCAGTTTCCGACCATCAGGAAGATTTAAGTGATTGTCTTTTCTGAGCTTTTCCAACACTTCATCTAGCGTATCGCCCTGTACCCCACTATCAAGCCTTTCCAACTCAACTTCGAGGATTCGGCTCCGCTGGCGAATACGTCCTGGCTGGGTCAAGATATGCCGGATCAGACTTAAGGTTTCATCCACTTTCGGGTGAAATTGACAAAAAATAAGCTGCAGCCATTTTTCACAATTGTAGTTCATGGTTTTTACCAAGCTGATGAACAGTCTTCGTTTTTGAGCGCTGATAACGCTTTCCTCTTTCAGGTTGCTTTCTACCTTACTGGGAATCTCTTTTCGCTGTTAACGGCTAAGTGAAACCGCGCATAGATGGCGAACACCCGAGACATAGCGACAGCATTCCAGATTACAGTGCATCAGAATGGCATCTTGTCGTCGAACGCGAACATATCCAACTGAGCTGTATCCTCCTCGACAGGCTCA
>JALSJZ010000008.1 GCA_026989135.1 Sedimenticola sp.
GTGCCAGCCAGTGCCAGACGTGGAATCATTCCCACTCAATGGTTGCGGGAGGCTTGCCTGAAATATCATAGGCCACCCGGGAGATGCCTTTTACTTCGTTGATGATGCGGCCTGATACCAGCTCCAAAAATTCGTACGGCAGCTTGGCAATATGTGCGGTCATGAAGTCCACCGTCTCCACCGCCCGCAGGCTGATGACATACTCATAGCGGCGGGCATCGCCCACCACACCCACCGACTTTACCGGCAGAAATACCGCAAAGGCCTGGCTCACCTTGTTGTAGAGGTCATGATTGTGCAGCTCTTCCATAAAGATATGGTCAGCTTGACGCAGGATGTCGGCATACTCCTTCTTTACCTCGCCAAGGATGCGCACCCCCAGGCCGGGGCCGGGGAAGGGGTGGCGGTAGATCATGTCGTAGGGCAGCCCCAGCTCGACGCCTATCTTGCGCACCTCATCCTTGAACAGCTCGCGCAGTGGCTCTATCAGCTTCAGCTTCATATCCTCCGGCAGCCCGGCCACATTATGGTGGGATTTGATGACATGCGCCTTGCCGGATTTTGCCCCGGCAGACTCAATCACGTCGGGGTAGATGGTGCCCTGTGCCAACCACTCCACATTATCCAGGTGGCTGGCCTCATCCTCAAAGATATCGACAAACAGATTGCCGATAATCTTGCGCTTCTGCTCCGGCTCGGGGATGCCTCTGAGGGCATTTAGAAAGCGTTTCTCTGCATTGACCCGAATCACCTTGACCCCCATGTGCTGGGCAAAGGTGGTCATCACCTGGTCGCCCTCATCCAGGCGCAGCAGCCCGTTATCGACAAAGACGCAGGTGAGCTGATCGCCAATCGCCCGGTGCAGCAGCGCGGCAACGACAGAGGAGTCGACCCCACCGGATAGCCCCAGTACAACCTGGCCATCCCCCACTGTTTCGCGTACCTGGCGGATGCTCTCTTCAATGATCTGATCCGATGTCCAGAGGGCCTCACAGCCACAGATCTTGAACAGAAAGCGCTCTAGAATGCGCTTGCCCTGTTGGGTGTGTGTCACCTCGGGATGAAACTGCAGGCCATAGAATTGCCGCGTCTCATCGGCCATCCCGGCCAGAGGGGCATTGTCGGTAGAGGCGATCAGGCGAAAACCCTCTGGCAGTGCCTCGACCCGGTCACCGTGACTCATCCAGACATCCAGCAGGCCATACCCCTCCGGGCTGGTCTGATCCTCGATATCCTGCAACAGCAGCGAGTGCCCATGTGCCCGTACCTGGGCGTAGCCATACTCATGGGTGGCGGAGGAGGCCACCTTCCCACCCAGTTGTGCGGCCATGGTCTGCATGCCATAGCAGATGCCCAGAACCGGGATGCCCATCCCGAACAGCTGTTGTGGTGCACGCGGTGCATCATCCTGTGTCACCGTCTCCGGGCCACCGGAGAGGATGATGCCGGCCAGCCCAGGCTTGGCAAGCGCCTCTTCCGCGTTATCGTAGGGGTAGATCTCGCAGTAGACCCCGGCCTCGCGCACCCGGCGGGCGATGAGCTGGGTGTACTGGGAGCCAAAATCCAGAACCAGGATACGATGGGCATGGATATTTTTAGGGGAGTCAGTCATATCAAATCAATCTCAAAACAGCAGGTGAGGCTTGGGTGGAACATCTTTTTCATGCCTGTTAATCCCGGCGGTAGTTGGGGGCTTCCTTGGTGATGGTTACATCATGCACATGGGACTCAGCCATGCCCGCATTGGTCACCCGCACAAATTCCGGTTTGGTGCGCATCTCATCAATATTGGCACAGCCGGTATAGCCCATGCTGGCGCGGATGCCGCCAATCAGCTGGTAGATGATGTTCAGCACTGTCCCTTTGTAGGGGACACGCCCTTCGATCCCCTCCGGCACCAGCTTTTTCGCATCATCGGTGGCCTCCTGAAAATAGCGATCACTGGAGCCCTCCTTGCCGGCCATCGCCCCCAGTGAACCCATGCCCCGGTAGGATTTGTAGGAGCGCCCCTGAAAGATCTCAATCTCGCCGGGGGCCTCATCCGTTCCGGCAAACATGCCACCCACCATGACCGAATAGGCACCGGCTGCCAGCACCTTGGCCACATCACCTGAATAACGCAGGCCGCCATCAGCAATCAGTGGGATACCGCTGCCCTTCAGCTCGGCCGCCACATTGGCCACGGCTGAGACCTGTGGCACACCCACGCCGGCCACGATTCGCGTGGTGCAGATAGAGCCTGGGCCAATGCCCACCTTCACCCCATCGGCACCGGCATCGGCCAGTGCGCGTGCGGCTGCCGCTGTAGCGATGTTGCCGCCAATCACCTGCACCTCCGGGTAGTGTTTCTTGACCCAGGCGACCCGATCCAGCACCCCCTGCGAATGTCCGTGGGCGGTGTCTACCACAATCACATCCACCCCGGCCTTCACCAGAGCCTCCACCCGCTCTTCTGTGCCGGCACCGGTGCCGACCGCTGCGCCGACCCGCAGGCTCTCCTGCTCGTCCCGGCAGGCATTGGGGTTTTCCTTGGCCTTTTGAATATCCTTGACGGTGATCAGGCCGCGCAGGACAAAATCGTCATTCACCACCAGCACCTTCTCGATGCGATGTTTGTGCAGCAGCATGACCACCTCATCGCGCGGTGCCCCCTCCTGTACCGTCACCAGTCGCTCTTTAGGGGTCATGATAGAGGAGACGGGATCACTCATGCGGGTCTCAAAACGCAGATCGCGGCTGGTAACGATCCCTACCAGCACCTTCCCATCCACCACCGGCACGCCGGATATGTTATGCGCCCGCGTCAACTCCATAACCTCGAAGATGCTGGTGTTTGGCGGGACGGTGATGGGGTTGCGGATTACGCCGCTCTCATATTTCTTGACGCTGCGCACCTCCCGGGCCTGCTGCTTTGGCGTCATGTTTTTGTGCACAATGCCGATCCCCCCTTCCAGCGCGAGGGCGATGGCAAAGCGCGACTCTGTCACGGTATCCATGGCAGCGGAGAGCAGTGGGATATTGAGTTGAATCTCCCGTGTTAACTGTGTCCTGAGGTCAACATCCTTTGGCATAATGGCCGAATGAGCCGGCACAAGAAGGACATCATCAAAGGTCAAGGCATCCTGAGAAAGGCGCATAGTGTCAGTTTCCCCATCCTTAATATTGGTTAGGTAAACGAATCATTATAGAATTTGCTGTTGGCAGGGTAAACCGGGTATCTGCGATTGATTGCGGCTCTTCGGGTAAACTATCCCTTTAAACCCAGGTTAAACCGCTCCAATACGGAGAGAAAATCATGCATTGCTCACGGCACACACTATTTCTGGCATTTATTGTTTTGACCTCAGTCACCGCTGCCGCAGTGGCGGGAACCGTTCCAGCGCCCATCAGCGTAACGGATATCCCACCCTCCAATGCGGCAGAGCTGCATGCACACAGCCGTGCTGAAATGACCTTTCGACAGGCCGCCCAGCGAGCCGATGCCGCCATGAAAAAAGCCCGTGCCGAAGGTGGCCAGTGGCGTGAGGTTGCTGATCTGCTGATGCAAAGCTCTGTGGCCTCGCGCTCAGGCGATTTCCAGGCGGCGACCAGAATGGCCAATCAGGCCCGGCTTATGGCAGAAGAGAGCTATGATGCGGTGATTGCAGCCAGAAAAGCAGCGGCAGAAAGGGCTGCGGCTGCAAAAAAGGCGGCAGAGGAGAGAGCCGCTGCCGCAGCAAAGGCTGCCGCAGAAAAAAGAGCTGCCAGCGCCGCTGTACCCACAAAATAACAGGATCAGACAGAGTACCCATGCCACTGCCCGCCAGCCAGTCAAGCCGCGACATTCTCAGTATATCCCGCCTCAACAGCGAGGTCAGGGCGGTGCTGGATGGCAGTTTTCCGCTGCTCTGGGTGGAGGGCGAGATCTCTAACCTGGCGCGACCCGCTTCGGGTCACATCTATTTTACCCTCAAGGATGCCCATGCACAGGTGCGTTGCGCCATGTTCCGCATGCGTCGCATCAAGCTGCGCTTTCAACCTGAGAACGGTACACAGGTGCTGGTGCGCGCCCGGGTCTCATTTTATGAGAGTCGGGGCGAATTCCAGCTTGGGATCGAGCACATGGAACCTGCGGGCGAAGGGGCACTGCGCCTGGCGTATGAGGCGCTGAAGCAGCAGCTGGGAGCCGAAGGGCTGTTTGATGCGGCAAAGAAGAGACCCCTGCCGCCATTTCCACAGCGTATTGGCGTGATAACCTCCCCCGTTGGAGCCGCCATCCATGATCTGCTCAGCGTACTGCAACGGCGCTTTCCTGCTGCCAGGATCATCCTCTACCCGGTCCCGGTGCAGGGCGCAGATGCCGCGGCAAAGATCAGCGAGATGATCCGGCTGGCGGATCGGCGTGCCGAGTCTGATCTGCTGGTACTCACCCGGGGCGGCGGCTCACTGGAGGATCTGGCCGCTTTCAATGATGAAGCGGTTGCACGCGCCATCCATGCTGCGCAACTGCCGGTTGTATCTGCGGTTGGGCATGAGATTGACTTTACCATTGCCGACCTGGTGGCCGACCAGCGTGCCCCCACCCCCTCTGCCGCCGCCGAGCTGATCAGCCCGGATCAGGCGGCGCTGCAGCAGCAGCTCAGCCAGCAGTGGAGCAGGCTGATGGCTGGCCTGCATCGGCAGCTGACCCAGGCTCAGAGCGCACTGCGACACCTTGAGCAGCGGCTGCAACAGCAGCATCCGGCAGCAAGGCTGGAGCAGCGGCAGCAGAGGGTGGATGAGCTTTCACGGCGGCTCACTCAACAGTGGCAGAGGCAACATATCCAGAGCAGAGAGCGGCTCAACCAGCTGCTGGCAAGGCTGGCCGTTTTGACGCCTGCGCACCGGCTGGCGCGGTTCCGGCTGCAATATGTCAGCTTGAACAGACGGCTGCATCAGCAGATGCAGATGCAGCTGGATCAAACCCGGCAGCAGCTCGGCCATGCCAGTCAGCAACTGCATGCCATCAGTCCACTGGCTACGCTGGGGCGGGGCTACGCCATTGTTCAGCAATACCCCTCGGGTGAGATCATTCGCAATGCTGCGGCCATAGAGCCCGGCACCCGGATCAAGGCGAAACTGGCTGAAGGGGCGCTGTTGTGTCAGGTAGAGTCGGTTGAGTCTGACCCATAATTCCGCACAATATATTTTTCCAGCTCGACCAGAAACAGCACCGAGGAGGCGACCAGCAGAATGATCAGCCACTCTCCAAATTCGATGGCGGTGGTGCCAAACAGGGTCTGCATCGGCGTAAGGTAGGTGAAGCCGAGCTGGAAGATGGAGAGTGTGCCAATGGCGATCAGCACATAGCGGTTGCCGGTCAACCCCTCCCGGTTGAAGATCGAAGCGGTGATGTAACGTGAGTTGAAGAGATAGAAGATCTCGAACATCACCAGCGTGTTCACCGCGACCGTGCGTGCATGTTCGATGCTGGCACCCTGTGCCATATCCCAGATAAAAAGGCCAAATGTCCCGCTCATCAGAATGATGGAGACAAACAGGATGCGCCATAAAAGGTGGGGCGTAAGGATCGGCTTTTGCGCCTCGCGGGGTGGGCGGCGCATGACATCCTGTTCGGGGGGTTCAAAGGCCAGTGAGAGCGCCAGGGTGACCGCCGTCACCATATTCACCCAGAGTATCTGCACCGGCGTGAGCGGCAGCTGCTGAAACCCCAGTATGATGGCGGCAAGGATAATCAGCGCCTCGCCCCCGTTGGTCGGCAGAATAAAGAGGATCGCCTTTTTCAGGTTGTCATAGACGGTGCGCCCCTCTTCGACCGCATGGGCGATGGAGGCAAAATTGTCATCGGCCAGAACCATTTCAGCGGCCTCTTTGGCCACCTCCGTGCCGTTGTGACCCATGGCGGTGCCGACATCGGCGCGCTTCAGGGCGGGTGCATCATTGACCCCATCCCCGGTCATCGCCACGATCAGCCCCCGTTCCTGCATCAGCTTGACCAGACGCAGCTTATGCTCGGGGTTCACCCGTGCATAGACATCGACATCCGCCACCCGCTGCCGCAGCTCATCCTCACCCATCCGGTCAATCGCCTCTCCAGTGAGCACCTCATCGCCATTGACAAGCCGCAGCTGCCGGGCGATGGCAAGCGCGGTGGTGCCGTGGTCGCCGGTGATCATCTTCACCCGAATGCCGGCCCTGCCGCAGGCCTGCACCGCCCCAATCGCCTCTTCGCGCGGGGGGTCGATCAGGCCAAACATGCCCAGCATAATCAGCCCGCTCTCCACATCACTGAACCTCAGCTCCAGCTGCTCACAGGCGACAGGTTTGATGGCGATGGCCAGCACGCGCTGACCCTGCCGGGCCATCTCTTCGACACGGGATGTCCAGTAATCGCTATCCAGGGGCTGGTCGCCAGCGATGGTTCTCTGCTGAGTGCACATCGCCAGCAGACGCTCCGGTGCGCCTTTGATGAAGATGAAGGCATTACCGCTGTGACTGTGGTGCAGTGTTGCCATAAAGCGATGTTCGGACTCGAAGGGGATGAGATCCGTGCGCGGGTACTGTTTGCCCTCTGCCTCAATATCCAGCCCGGCCTTCAGCCCGGAGACCAGCAGTGCCCCCTCCATCGGGTCGCCATGGACGATCCACTCACCGTCGCGCTGCTCCAGTGAGGCGTCGTTGCAGAGCACAGCGGCCCTGGCCACCTCCAGCAGAACAGGCTGCTGTTGTGGGGGGGACTCCCCCCCGGCAAGTGAAATGGCACCGTGGGGGTCATAGCCGGTGCCCTCCAGATCAAACTGATGGGTGGCGGTGATGATGGTGCGCACGGTCATCTCATTACGGGTCAGGGTGCCGGTCTTGTCCGAGCAGATAACGCTGACGGCACCCAGGG
>JALSJZ010000009.1 GCA_026989135.1 Sedimenticola sp.
CCACAGTGAGGAAAAGCTGGATTTGGCCAGATTCCTCCATTATTTTCGTTAAATATGCCCAATATTCGCCTCAAATAATGAAAAAACCTGACTCAAACCATCTTCCCCTCACCATGATTCCTATTCTCGGACAGCCTCCTAGATTAATCAGTTGGCCGCTTTAGGATGAATCTAAACAGATGAAAGTAAATGGAATTATCTTGCAGCCAGGCTTTACCTGTTGGGTGAAGACGCTGCAACCTGTATAGCAGCTCTGAGTGCCCGTCTGGCTATGCAAAAAAAATGTTAAGGAACCAGGCCATTAACTTGTTTTTTTGCTACGCCAGACGAACACTCAGAACTACTCTACAGGCTGCCCAACTGATTAATCTAGGATAATGGTGGCAGCGCCAGGCTTTCTGCAACAACCTTTGCCGAGGGGTGTTCGATATGCGGCACCACCCCCAGGCAGGGCACACTGATGGCTGCTCGCAGTGTGGCTATGTTTTCATCGCGGCTCAGCATATCAGGCTCCACCACATTGGCGACCCAACCGGCCAGTCGGGCACCGCTGGCCAGTATGCTCTCGACGCTTAACAGGGCATGATTGATACAGCCCAGCCTGAGGCCAACAACCAGTATGACCGGCAGATTTAGCATCTGTACAAGATCAGCAACGGATTGCTCCCTGTTAAAGGGAACCCGCCAGCCCCCAGCGCCCTCTATGATAACGTAATCAGCCTGAGCCAACAGTGACATGTAGTGGTTGCTGATGACACCAAGATCTATCTTTTCACCCGCCTGTTCAGCCGCCAGATGGGGTGCGATGGGCGGTTCATAAACATAGGGGTTGAGTGTGGAGTAGGGTACCGGGATGCTGCCCTGGGCCAGAATCCTGGTGGCATCCTCATTGCGCAGCCCCTCTGCGGTATTGGCTGCGCCGGATGCTACGGGCTTCATGCCAAGCACGATCTTGCCGTGATTCTGTAGCCGTTGCATCAGCCCCAGCGTGATCTCTGTCTTGCCGCAGCCGGTATCTGTGCCGGTGATAAAGAAGCCATTAATCATAACCGGCTCCGAATCAGATCATCCACGGGCACCTCTCGCTTCGCCCTGCTGTGCAGCTCAGGTGCCCAGGCGTGGCCATAGACCACCTCATAGCTGGCTGGCAGCAGGCCATCACGGCGGAATGGTTCATAGGCTTCAACCATCGCCTGCATGCGTCCTTTGCCGGTCAGACCCCGCTGGCGCTGGGTGGTGACATTGTGCGCACCGATCCTCTTGAGATCCCGCATCAGCCCCGATACCTCATCATAGGTCAGGGTCAGACGATCCACATCAATCACGGGGTCGGCAAAGCGGGCGCGGATCAGCGCATCCCCCACATCATGCATATCAGGAAAGGGGCTGACGTGGCTGTGGCCATCCACCGCCTCCCAGGCCTGGCGCAGCTCTTTGAGCGTATCCAGCCCAAAAGTGGTAAACATCAGCAGCCCGCCAGGGCGCAACACACGCTGGAATTCCTGAAATGTAGCCTCAAGATCAGTGCACCACTGGATGGCGGCGTTGGAGTAGATCAGATCTATGCGGTTATCCCTGAAGGGCAGCTGCTCGGCATCACCGCAGATGCAAGCGGGTTTGCGCAGCCAGCTGCCGCGCTTGCGGGCGTGGTGCAACATCGGCAGGGCAAAATCCAGCGCCACGATCTGCGCCTTTTTGTAGCGTTTGGCCAGTGCGGCGGTTGCCACCCCGGTGCCACAACCAATATCCAGCACCACTTCGGGTTGCAGCTTGACCAGATCCAGCCGTTCCAGCATGCATTCGCCGGTCTGGCGTTGCAGCACGGCGGCATCGTCGTAGGTATCTGCGGCGCGCTCAAAGGCTCGTCGTGCCTGTTGCTTGTCGATCGGCAGCGGTTGCTCACTCATGTGGTGATTCCAGAAATTTTTTCAGTGCCGAGGTTGATTCAGCAGGGTGTGACAAAAAAGGGGCGTGGCCGCTACCCGGCAGCCGCCTGATCTCTGCGCTGGGCAGCAGCTGGCGGATATCCTCTGCTACGCTGGCCGGTGTCAGGGTGTCGCGTTCGCCCAACAGCCAGAGCGTGGGGCATTGCAACTGTGAGAGCTGTTGCCGCAGGTCGCTCTCCCGCAGCAGATGCAGCCCCCGATCCAGTGCGTCGGGATGAGGAAGAGGCCGATGGCTGAGATCCTGTCGCAGCCGCCGCAGGGTGGATTTGGCCTCTGCGGAACCCCTCACCTGCAGTGCTAAAAAACGCTCCAGGGTTTTCTGCGGATCACTGCACAGGGTATCGGCAAAGCTGGAGAGGGAGCCGCGGACTACCGCATGCGGCCAGTCATCACTCTGAATAAAACGGGGAGTGGAGGCGACCAGCACCAATTTAGCGATACGGTGAGGCGCATTCAGTGCAGCCTGGGTGGCGATCAGCCCACCCAGTGACCAGCCGATCCAGGCTGCCTGTTTCGGTGCAACAGTCAGGCAGGCGTTGGCCCAATCCTGCAAGCTGTGCAGCGATTCAGAGTAGGGGCTGTGGCCATGTCCCGGCAGCTCGATGGTGGTGATGCGATAGCGGCTGCTCAGCTCTTCTGCCAGCGCCTCCCAGACAGCGCCGTTCATGCCCCAGCCGTGCAGCAGCACCAGATCTGTCCCGCTGCCGATGGTTTCTGTGTGTAGATTTACAGGGTTCATGCCAATGCCTCCAGCAGCCGGT
This sequence comes from Sedimenticola sp., assembly GCA_026989135.1. Classification (GTDB taxonomy): domain Bacteria; phylum Pseudomonadota; class Gammaproteobacteria; order Chromatiales; family Chromatiaceae; genus WFXD01. Next base: position 2,708 of record JALSJZ010000009.1, read on the forward strand.
CGATATGTTCATCCCGGTGCAGGGCAGAGAGGGTGATGCGCAGTCGTGCACTTCCTTTCGGTACGGTCGGTGGGCGAATGGCACTGACCAGAATGCCCTGCTTTTCCAGTCTCTGGCTCCAGCCCAGCGCCTGTTCTGCAGAGCCTGCCAATAGCGGCTGGATCGGGGTGATGGAGTCCAGCAGTGGCAGCCCCAGCTGTTTGGCGCCACTGCGAAAGCGTTCTGTCAGCGCCTGCAATCGTTCGCGCCGCCACTCCTCTTCACGCACCAGCTTCAGGCTGGCGCGGGTTGCCTCGGCCACTGCAGGTGGCAGGGCGGTGGTGTAGATGTAACTGCGCGCTTGTTGAATAAGCGTTTCGATCAGCGCTTCCGAACCGGCAACAAAAGCCCCGAAAGTACCCAAAGCCTTGCCCAGAGTGCCCATCAATATGGGCACGTCATCCTGGTTGAGATCCAGATGAGCCAGGCAGCCGCCCCCCTCTTTTCCCAGTACCCCCAAACCGTGGGCATCATCGACCATCAGCCAGCCATCGCCTGCTTTGGCGATGTTGGCCAGTTGTGTGAGCGGGGCGATATCGCCATCCATACTGAAGACGCCATCGGTTACGATCAGTTTTTCACCCTGGGCGGCTTTCAGTTGATCTGCCAGCTGTGTCACATCGGCATGGGCGTAGCGTTTCAGTCGAGCACGGGAGAGGATGCCGCCATCAATCAGTGAGGCGTGGTTGAGCCGGTCTTGAAAAACCGTATCGCCGCGTCCCAGTAGCGCTGAGATGACGCCGATATTGGCCATGTAGCCGGTGGAGAAGAGCAGCGCACGGGAGCGGCCTGTAAACTCTGCCAGCTCCTCTTCCAATGCATGGTGGGCAGTGCTGTGACCAATGACCAGATGGGCGGCTCCGCTGCCAACACCGTATTGGTCGGCGCCTTTTTGCAAGGCGGCAATGACCTTGGGGTGTGCTGCCAGACCCAGATAGTCATTGCTGCAAAAGCTGAGCAAGGTGCACCCATCGACCTGTAGCTCGGCGGCCTGTGCGCAGCAGAGCTGTCGACGTGAGCGGTAGAGATGCGCTGCACGCCGTCTCTCCAGTTCTGCTGCCAGATTCTTCATCTCAATCAGCTATTGACTGTGGTCTCTGCAAACCGAATTCCCAGCCGCTTGAAGAGCTGCCGGTCTTCATCGGCCTCGGTGTTGTCTGTGGTGAGCAGCCGCTCGCCGTAGAAGATGGAGTTGGCTCCGGCCAGAAAGCAGAGCGCCTGTAGCTCATCGCTCATGTTGCTGCGACCGGCCGAAAGACGCACATGGGAGTGCGGCATAATCAGCCGCGCTGCCGCCACAGTGCGCACAAATTCAAAGGGGTCAAGATCATCTGCGCCGAACAGTGGGGTGCCCTCGATCTGCACCAGCATATTGATCGGCACCGATTGCGGATGCTGTGGCAGGTTGGCCAGCTGCTGCAACATGGAGGCGCGATCCCGGCGGCTTTCGCCCAGCCCCAGAATGCCGCCACTACAGATATTGATCTGCTGCTTGCGGATGCGTGCCAGGGTGTCGAGTCGATCCTGATAGGTGCGGGTGGTGACCACTTCGCCATAAAATTCGGGGGAGGTATCCAGGTTGTGGTTGTAGTAATCCAGCCCGGCGACCTTGAGCCTGGCGGCCTGCTCATCGGTCAGCATCCCCAGCGTGAGGCAGGTCTCCATGCCGAGATCATGCACTGCGCCGACCATCTCGATCACCTGATCCAGGTTCTTGTCGGTCGGGTTGCGCCAGGCCGCGCCCATGCAGAAGCGGCTGGCACCCTTCTCCTTTGCGATATTGGCGGCCTTGACCACATCTTTGACCGGCAGCAGCTTCTCTGGCTCCAGCTCGGTGCTGTATTTGCTGCTTTGCGAGCAGTAGCCGCAATCTTCAGAGCAGGCGCCAGTCTTGATGCTGATCAGGCTGGAGGCCTGCACGGCATTGGGGTCAAAGTGCGCCCGGTGCGCGCTCTGTGCCTGAAACAGCAGGTCGTTGAAGGGTTGATCCAGTAGTCTCTGGATCTCTTCCAGAGACCAGTCGTGTCGCAGTGGGGAGTCGGTCATAATAGGTTCTTGTGTCGGCAGCAAAAAAGCGGGGTCATCTTAATGGATGGGAATCCTCTGTCAACTTTGGCGAACATGAATGGTTTACAACTGGCATAAAAAAATACAGATGATGGCCTGTCCGGCATGCTGCACCCTCTGTGGTGCAGCAGGGGATGATGGGGTGGATCTCTGCCGTGGCTGTCGGGATGATCTGCCGTTCAATCGACATGCCTGCCAGTGGTGTGCGCTGCCGCTGCCTGATGTTGCGCCTGGAGGCTCCCTTTGTGGTCAGTGCCAAAAAGAGCCGCCGAAGTTTGATCGCTGCTATGTGCCATTGCGATATGCCTACCCGCTGGATCACCTGATCAGCAACTTCAAGTTCCGCAGCAAGCTGGCACAGGGTCGACTGCTTGCAGGATTGATGGCAGATTTTCTGCTGCAACAGTCCTGTGAGCTGCCGGAGCTGATTATCCCGGTTCCACTGCATGCATCGCGGTTGAGGGAGCGCGGTTTTAACCAGGCCCTGGAGCTTGCTCGTCCGCTGGCCAAGCGTTTTGGGGTGCCTGTTGAGAGTCAAGCGGTGGTGCGCAACCGCGCCACATCATCGCAGATGGAGTTGAGCAAAAAGGCGCGGCGCAGGAACCTTCGGGGTGCCTTTGAACTCGCTGGCCCGCTGGCGGCACGGCATATCGCTATTATCGATGATGTGGTCACTACAGGCAGCACCGTCAATGAGCTGGCTACGGTTTTGTGCCGGGGCGGGGCTGAAAAGGTCGATGTCTGGGCAGTAGCCAGAAGGGCAGACGGCCAGTGAGGGTTTAGCGTTCCAGGGTGACCAGAATGCGCCGGTTAATGGCGCGACCTGCCGGGGTTCTGTTGCTGCTTTTGGGTTTTCGCTCGCCATAGGATTTGAGTGCGATCATCTTCTCTGCAACACCTTTTGCCAGCAGATACTGTTTGAAGGCCTCGGCGCGGCGCTGTCCCAGCGTGCGGTTGTAGCGATTCCTGCCTACGTTATCGGTATGCCCATCAATCCTGACCCGGCGAATATCGCTATTCTCCTGAATAAACTCAACCAGTTGATCGGCGCGCTGCATGGCCTCTGGCAGCAGGGTGCTGCTGCCAAAATCAAACTGGAGCTGGCTTTGACGGATCTGCGAATAACTGTAGGGCAGCAGGTTGGTGATGCAGGTGGTAAATTCCGTTTGTGCAGGCTTCAGCTGTACCGGAGAGAGTGCGGTCAGCCGCTCTGTCTGGCTCTCCCCGGCACCAGCAGCCTTGAAGGTTGGGGTCATACCCCGTGCCAGCTCATTGAAGAGCTGTAGCGACTGCTCGCCATCAAGCACTATCTTGCGCTCCCCCCTGGTTGTGGAGATATTCAGCAGGATTCTGCTCTGCACACCATGCTTCCAGGCAGGGGCTACAGAGTGCAGCTCTATCCTCTGTGCTACGGGAAACTGCATGGGGGAGCTGAGGCTAAAGATAAGCGCCTCCCCGGCATTTTGGGTAAACAGTGCCTGACCATACCCGGGTATATTGTGGTGCAGGGTGCACTGCATCCGAGAAGTGTCCGCCCCCCATTGTGACTCATGCAGCGTGGCGCCATAGCGTGCGATCTGTGCGCTGGCCGGGGTGCAGGCCATGAGCAGAAAGAGGAGTGCAAGCAGCTGTTGGGTTTTATTCATAATGCGCTGACAAGTGGGGACAGTTGTCTGTTTAGTTCGTCTTGTACAGATAGAACTTTAGCGGCCTTTGAACAGGTTATGACGGTATTATGCGGCGCTGTCAGTATTTTTTACACCTGATAATTCAGGGGAAGGAGGTACTGAGAATGAGATAAAAAGATCAGGAGTTGATCCCTTATCTATAATGAGTGCGTTCACCTGTTCGGGTCTTCTCTCAAACCAATATATTTTCAACCTATTACCTAAATCCTGCAAGTAAAAATGCGATAACCTCCATAACGTAGGAAGTCGTCATTTTCAGCACGCCGTGTGGGCGTTTTTAGTCCAGACATCCATTTAGCGCATCAACGTCGGCGT
>JALSJZ010000010.1 GCA_026989135.1 Sedimenticola sp.
TGAGGTGATTCAGGGCGCGGCCAGGATCATCTCCCCCTGGAAGGTGGATGTGGATGGAGAGGTGCTGAGCAGTAAAAACATTGTCATTGCCACCGGTGCGCGACCCTTCGTTCCACCCCTGCCGGGACTGGAGCAGATTGCCTATCTGACCTCAGATACCCTCTGGGAGATCCGTGAACTGCCAAGGCGACTGCTGATTCTGGGTGGCGGCCCCATTGGCTGCGAGCTGGGTCAGTGCTTCGCCCGTTTTGGCAGCGAGGTCACCATTGTAGGGCCTCGCCTGCTCCCCAGAGAGGATCAGGAGGCAGGTGATCTGCTGGCTGAGCGCCTGCGCAAAGAGGGGGTGCGGCTGATGCTGGGGTATCGGGCAAAGGCCTTTCGGGTGGAGGAGGGGGCGCAGCTGGCGATCTGCCAAAACGGGGAAGATGAGCAGCGGCTTGAATTTGACCAACTTCTGCTGGCTCTGGGTCGTACGCCCAATACCTGCGGATTTGGCCTGGAGGAGCTGAAGATTCCCCTTACCCGCACAGGCACCATTGAGACCAATGAGTTTCTACAGACCCGTTTCCCCAACATCTTCGCCTGCGGTGATGTGGTCGGCCCCTACCAATATACCCATGCTGCGGCGCATCAGGCCTGGTATGCCGCTGTGAATGCGCTGTTCGGCTCTCTGCGCCGCTTTCGCGTGGACTACAGCGCCATCCCTCATGCCACCTACACCGAGCCGGAGGTGGCCAGGGTGGGGTTGAGTGAGAGGGAGGCGCGGGCGCAGGGTGTGGAGTATGAGGTAACCCGCTTTGATCTTGCCGAGCTGGATCGGGCCATTGTCGATGAGGTGGCAGAGGGTTTTGTCAAGGTGCTCACGGTGCCGGGCAGGGATCGCATCCTGGGGGTCATGATTGTCGGTGAATACGCCGGAGAGCTGATCACCGAATTTGTCACTGCCATGCGTCATGGACTGGGGCTGAATAAAATCCTGAGAACCGTCCATGCTTACCCGACCTTGAGTGAGGCCAATAAATATGCAGCAGGTGTCTGGAAACGTGCCCATGCGCCAGCGAGGGTGCTGGCCTGGGTTGAACGGTTTCATGGCTGGCGGCGCAGTTAGACCCTCTCACCAAACCAAAACAAAAAGTTGGCTGTGGCTATTCCTTCTTCTTTTTTGGCTGGCCGATATGTATCAGCGCGCCATTGACCTCGACCCCTTTTGCCTGGCTGTGGCAGCGCTTGCAGTCAGCAAAGGTGAAAGAGACCTTGCCATGACAGTAGCCACAGTTTTCACCTTTTGACATGCGCACCATTTTCACCTTGTTTGTCAGGCTCTCTTTAAAAATGGCAGGATGGCAGGATTCACATTTAATCCAGCTTGAGTGCACATTGTGGCTGAAAAGCACATTTTCGAGTTTGCTCTTTGAGACAAAAAGGATCTGGTTGTCACGAATCTTCTGCTTATAATCCTCTTCCAGAGATTCGATAGGCTTAAAAACATCCTCTTTTTTTAGCAACAGCCAGTCAATGAAACCATGTTCATCAATGGGTATGCGGCTGCCAGGCAGTTTGTCAGCGTTCCATTCGGCGCCAACCTGTTTGGCGATGTCGGCAATGTGCTGGTTATCAATCTGGTTGGCATTATGCAGCCGTTCCGCTTCGGGTTTTCCGGCAATATGGCAGCGGTCGCACTCCTCCTCGTTATTGGCACCAAAGGCGATGGTTCCATTGTGGCAGACGCCACACTGTTGGCCGGCCTGGATCTTCTCTTTGGTGATGTCATTGCGCCACCGCTTCATTATAAAAATATCCTGGTGGCAGACAGAGCAGTCATACCAGATGCGGTGAACCCAGTGTGGATAGATGACGGGTGCCAGCCCTGCCTCCTCAAGCTCTTTCTCGTGGGTTTTCATGACGAAGTTACCGAGGAACCGCTCCTCTTTTTTCCACTTCATCAGCTCTGCTGTGCGCTCAGCCTCTTTCTTAAGCTCTTTTTTGATGAGTTTGTCTATTTTGCGGATGAATTTTTTCCCACCACCGTGATAGTGCTGGTAACCGGATGCCATTGCGCTTGCCGCATCCAACAGGAACATCCTTTTTCCAATAGAGATGTCATCGTCCATTGCGTCTATGATCAGGCTGAAGATCTCATCAGCCATAATATCCCCGCTTTTGCGGATTAGATTTTCTTGTGCCTTAAACTGGAATGTCTTGTAGTTATTGATAAATTTTGTGCGAAATTCACTATCTTCTGCGTTGCAGAGAGAGGCGAATATAGAGAGAAGAAGGAGCAGACAACATGAAAAAGTGTATTGGATTGGGGATGATGATCTCGTATGCATGTTGTTATTCCGGAGCTTTGCATGGGGGCTGGTCTGGATGATACGACAATGCGACCCAGATAGTGCTTTTGTATGATTATTAAAGACAGTAGCTTTTATCTTTTGTTTGTTGAATAGTAACAAATTGCGAATTGTTGAGAAGAGCTAATTTATGGGTCTATGCCATATTGAGTGGGCAGGCCAGCTATTTTTTATAGACACAGAGACCACAGAGTTTGAAAGAGTGCAGTAAGAAGCTATCAGAAATAGTGACAGGTCAGAACCTCTTGCAAAGTTCCAAGCACAAACAACAAGCCAATGGCTTACCGTAGCCAACTTACGGTAAGCCATTGATTCTTTGTGGTCATAAAACAGTTTTGCAAGAGCCCCATTGGTCAATGGGATTAAACATTATAAATGGCAACTACTCTGTGGTCTCTGTGTCTATTTATTGTCCACTCAATATGACATAGCCCCTAATTTATGATTGGCTCTGCATTAACACAGTAAAAATATTGAACTGCTGTTTTTTAGTGTGATATAAGGCATCTGCGTAGTTGCTGGGGCTGCCCCAAAACCCAGTGGGGATATTGGAGTCGGATTGTTATGAAAAAACGCATCTCAGTATGTTATTTATTCTGCTTGAGTATGTTCATCAGTGCCGGGCAGCTGGCAGCAGAAGGGGTTGTACATAATGTTGTGGTTCCTGATGGTGAGGATCAGTTTGTGCCAGCAATTATAACCATATCGGCTGGGGATACGGTTCGCTGGGTTAATAACGATACTCATCGGCCATCACATGATTTTGCCAGCCTTCCCGGGCCTAACCCAGAAAACAGAGAGCTGAAGGTGGTAGAGTTAAAGCCTGGTGAGGTATTTGAGCATACCTTTGAACGCCCAGGTGAATATATCTATTTCTGCTATATCCACAAAGGGATGATTGGTAAGGTTGTTGTGAAATAAGTTGGGCTGATATTGCTCCCGCTGCACGTTCAAATCCGCTTCCCCATCACTTTCCGAGTCGTTATGATGCTTGCCCGCATTGCCCCATCAGTAGAAGGCGGCAATAATCGACCCTGAGTCCAGTGGTAACTGGGAAAGAAAAATTCTGCTTTATGACCAATATAAAAAATATTGCCAGGGTGCTTGGCCCTGTACTTGCCATTGCTTGCCCTCTGCTGATTGATATTCCTGGCCACCCGCAAGCCGCGTTCATGTTGGGTATCGCTTTATGGATGGCGCTGTGGTGGCTAACGGAGTGTGTTCCTTTGGCGGTTACCGCCTTGATTCCTCTTATCGCCTTTCCGCTGTCGGGGATTGCCACGGCCAAAGAGACGGCACCGCGTTACATGACCAGTATCATGTTTCTGTTTGTCGGTGGGTTTTTGATTGCGCAGGCGCTGGAGCGCACGGGTCTGCACAAGCGCCTGGCACTGGTGGTGCTCTCCCGCTTTCATCACAGCCCGTTTCAGATTCTGGTTGGCTTTGCCTTCACTACTGCCTTTCTGTCGATGTGGGTCTCCAACACCGCGACCACCATGTTGATGGTGACCATTGCAATAGCGGTACTCAGCCGTCTGGACAAGCTCTTTAGTTCAGCTCAAATGAGCGCTTTTGCCACTGTACTGCTGTTGACCATTGCCTATAGCGCCAATATTGGCGGTATGGGTACGCCGGTTGGCACTGTTCCCAATCTGGTCTTTCTAGAGAATGTTCGTACCACCTCACCTGAGCTGGTGCCCAGTTTCATGCAGTGGATGATGGTCGGTGTGCCGATGGTTATTGTCGGGTTGACTGTTGTGCTTTTGCTGCTGGGGCGCAAGGTTCGCTCACTGCATTGGCAGGCAGGCTCGGTTGATCATCTGCATGCTGAACTGCATACGCTGGGGCCACTCAAGCGGGATGAGAAGTTTGTTGGCTGGGTTCTGGGGCTTACTGCTGTGGCCTGGATGACGCGCCAGGGGATCAAGGGGGATGAGTTTACTATTCCGGGCTGGTCATCACTGCTGCCACACCCTGGCATTGATGACGGCACCGTTGCCATTTTTTCTGCACTGTTGCTGTTTCTGATTCCGGTTCGCCAGGGGCAGCCCATACTCAGTAAAGATGCGATTGGCAAGCTGCCGTGGGATATTCTTATCCTGTTGGGTGGTGGTTTTGCGCTGGCGATGGGGATGAAAGGCTCGGGTCTCTCTCTGTGGGTGGGCGAGCAGTTGAGTTTTCTCTCAGTGGTGCCATTGCCGTTGATGCTGCTGGGCATTGCGGCGGTGATCATCTTCCTGACGGAGATCACCAGCAATACGGCCACCACTCAGGTCATGTTGCCGGTACTGGCTGGTGTTGCGATTGCCACAGAGCAGGATTTGATCGCCCTGCTGTTGACGACTACTCTGGCGGCCTCTTGTGCCTTTATGTTGCCCGTGGCCACGCCTCCCAATGCGATTGTTTTTGGGACGCAACGCATTCAGATTCAGGATATGATCAAAGCGGGTATTCGGCTTAATCTGGTGATGTTGGTTGTCGTGGTTGGGGTGGTCTGGTTTCTGCGTCCCTTGCTGCCTTGAGCAGGCTATTTGTCCTTGGCCGTTGGCAGAACCTCATGGCAATAATCGCACAGATAGAGTGGAAAGGCGTAGGCGCTATTATGGCAGCCGGCATAGCCGCACTGCTGCTCAGTCATGTTTTTTTGCATGTTCATGTCGTTGCCCCCTTTTTTGTCGATGAAGATCTTTGGGTGGCAATCGTCACATTCGTACAGCTGCTCATGTAGCTTGTGCGGGTATGTGACAGCGCCTAAGCCAGCCGCTTTCATGCTCTCTACTTTTGAGTCAAGGATGATGTCAATGGTGTCAATAGCGAATGCGGGTGCGGAGAGTGCGATAAGCAGGAGTGCAGAGTGTAAAACCTTGGTCATTATATTGGTTATCCATTACTAAATATGGTAGTCATTGTATGGGGTTTGCCACTTTTGGGCTAGAAGAAATCGCTATCCACCGGCTCTTGCACTACAGGTTTTTCAATGGGGTCGGCAGGGGTTTGGGGCAGGGGGGCTTTAAGCGGGCGCACCAGGATATTTTCGTCGATGGGTTTGCCTTTTGGATGGTTATGGCAGCGAACACAATCGCTGATGGGGAAGCCGACCTTGTCATGGCAGCGGGCGCACCATTTCCCTTGGCCAATGCCGATCATGGTGACGTTGTTGGCTCCCAGCTCATCAATAAACATGGGGCCGCCCTGGGTGTCATGACAGATCCTGCACTCCAGCCAGTAGCTGTGGATGTCATGTGGGAAGATAACGTCGGGCATGCTCTCTCCCTTGGAGATGAACAGGATGTCGGTATCCCTCAGTTCGTGTGCTGATATATCAACCTTTGGGTCGAGGCTCCAAAGTGGCTGGACGATCTTTTTTCGTACGGCAGCGGCCCAGTCTACCAGGCCGTATTTGTCCAGTGGCAAGCCGCTTTTTGATAATGCCAAAGGGTGCCAGCCGGAGCCTATTTCCATGATTTTTGAGTAGGGCTTGGCTATTGATCCTGTTTTCCCAAGCAGGATGTCCCGTTTTTCATCCTCTCTGACAGAGTGTTGAATGACGCCAGGGCTCCACCCCTCTTCCAGGGAGTGGCAGCGCTCACACTCCAGAGGTTCCCAGGCCACGAGGCCATCGTGGCAGGCGCCGCACTGCCTTTTCTCTTCTGTGATGGTTGACATGGAGATCTCATTTGCCCCGGCCTCTATCTTGAAGAGGCTTTCGTGGCAGACACTGCAGCGGAAACGAATGCGATGAAACCAGTGGGGAAAGACGACATCATCAACCTCGGCTTCACGCATGGCATCAGCTGTTTTATTTAAGACAATATCGCCATATTCAGCGTGGAGGTCAGCTGATAGCATAATCAGACAGCAAAACAGAAATTTTGCAGGATGTGATATCAAATGCCTTAACATGTAGAGCGCTGCTTTTGAGATGAGTCAGCTACATTCGTTGATTTTCAGCCGGTAGGTGAGCTTACCGCTCTTGGTTCCTGCTTTTGCTTCACTCTCTTCTTTAACCTCTTCGCCAGAGATGTCTCGTAAGCCATGCACCATTACGCGGATGTAATCCAGCTCATCCTGGTCTGTATCCTTCCATTCACCAGAGTCAGCCTCGATGGCTTTTAGCTCCGCCATCATCTCGTTCAGGGCCTCTTTTTCATCCAGTCGAGTCTCTTTTTGAGCCAGAAGTTTAAGAATGGTCTTTTTGAAAATGACGTTCCTGAACAGAAAAAGGCGCTTCCGAAAAAAGCTGGCATCTTTGGCCAGGTTTTGATGGATGGAGGCGAGTTGCTGCTTGGTCAGCTGTATCAGTTTCTTATAGAGATGCAGATCTTGTGGATGGTTGATTGTACTGCTCATAATGGTGACCTCGGTTAAGATGAAATTCAGGATTTTTTCTTTTTCTTCTTTGGCTTTCCTATGTGGAGCAGGGCACCGTCGAACATGACGCCTTTCTCCTGTATATGGCAGCGTGTGCAGTCTGCAAATGTAAAAGAGACCTTGCCGTGGCAGTGGCCGCAGTATTGCCCCTTTGACATTCTGACCATCTTCACATTGTTGGTCAGCGTTTCGCTGAATACCTCAGGGTGACAGGATGAACATTTGATCCAGCTTGAGTGTACGTCATGGCTAAAGAGGACGTTTTTGGCCTTGCTTTTGGATTCAAAAAGAATCATGTTGTCCCGAGTCTCAGGTTTATAATTTTCATCCAGCGAGTGTATGGGGTCAAACACCCCGGCTTTTTTCATCGTCAACCAATCTATAAACCCAAACCGATCTACAGGAAGACGTCTGCCGGGCAGTCTGCTGGCATCCCATTTGGCACCAACCTTGTCGGCAACTGCGGTGATTGCCCTGTGATCAATGCGGCTTGCATCGTGTAGTCTGTCCGCCTCTGGTTTGCCGGCAAGATGGCAGCGGTCACAGTTCTCTTCGGTGCTGAAGGCAAGCTCTCCATCGTGGCATTTTGCGCACTGTTGCCCAGCTTCAAATTTCTCATGGGTGATGTCATTGCGCCACCGTTTCATAATGAAGATATCCTGGTGGCAGACTTTGCACTCAAACCAGATGCGGTGCACCCAATGGGGGTAGATCACAGGGGCCAGCTTTTTCTCTACCATCTCTTTTTCGTAGGTTTTCATGACGAAGTTGCCGAGAAATCGCTCTTCGTTATTCCACTTCATCAGCTCGGCGTTCTTGGCCTTCTCCTTTTCCAACTCTGCTTTTATGAGTTTGCCAATTTTTCGAAGCAGCCTTTTTCCGCCACCGTGGTAGTAGTTATAGCCACTGGCCATGGCGTTGGCGGCATCCAGCATGAACATTCTTTGCCCCTGGCTGAGGCCTTCGGCCATGGCATCATTGATCAGGCTTTTGATCTCGTCCGGCATGATGGCCTTGCTCTCTTTTATGAGCTCTTCCTGCGCTTTGAACTGAAATGATTTGTAGTTGGTGACAAATTCAATGCGGAAGGGGGTGTCTTCTGCGTAACTTGCAGTGTAAGGAAAGAGGGTGAAGGGCAGGGTGGCAAAAAGCCACAACAGCAGATGAAGTAACTTCTGTTGCTTCATCGGGTGAACTCGAGCAGTGAATCATGATTTGTCATGGCTAAATAATCGCTCTTCAATGCTTTGTTGGTGTGATTTATTCGTTGGATCTCTGCCACTCTCTCGCTGATGCAATGGATTTTTTCAGGAACTCAGTTGAAAGCTGGTAGCCTTTTGATGCCCATTTATATTGCGCTTTTGATTCGGCATCAATAGCATCGGTGCGTTCAGTTTCTGCGCGTTTAAAAAGCTCTAGGGCAACTGTGCCGCCTGCACCTTCGTGAATCCCCCTCTGCCTTGCCCGTTCAAGATAGGCATCGCTGGTAATGCGTGCACTGTCCATTTCGTTCTTGTCATTTCTGGCTTCTGTCTCTTTGGCGCGTGCCAGTTTCATTGCGTTTTTCAAGGATTTGGCAAGTTTTTGCAGTGCCCAGTAGGCCTCTTCGTACTGCTCTTCGTCAATCTTGCTTGCAATGGTGTTGATGCGTTTCTGCCCTCTGGCAAAAAGGGTTATGGCTTCACTGTTTTCGCTCTCTTTTATTTTTTGGGCGTTTTTGTCTGACAGCTGGCGGGTATCAATATATTTGAACTGCCGGATAACGGATTTTTTTAGTTTTTCCGGGGTCATTCCTTTGGGGAGGGTTCTTTTCTCCTCTTTGTTGGTTTTGCTGCTGCTATAGCCCTGCTGTTTTGAGGTGGCAATGGCCTTTTTCAACAGCTCCATTGAGCTGAGATAGATGGCTGTAGCATCTTTATATTTTTTATTTTTTTCAAGCAGGCTGGCCTCTTTGCGCTTCTCTATAGCCTGTTTGTATAGTTTGTGTGCATCTTCACCCCCATTGCCATCATGAATGCTGCGCTGTTTGGCGCGCTCTTGGTAAGCGTCGCTCTTTATCCTTGCGCTGTCCAGATCATCCTTTATTTTTTTGGCAGAGAGCCCTTTTGCACGGACAAGTTTTGCGGCACTTCGCAGTGAGTTGCCAAGATCTTTTAGTGTCCAGTAGGCGGCCTCTATTTCACCTTTTTCAATCTGTTTGGCAATAAGATCGCGTGTTTTTTTGCTCTCGTTCAGAATGGAGATGGCCTTGTCGTTACCACTGTTCAGGATCTGTTCGGCACTTTTTCCTGCAAGAAGGCGCTTATCAATATATTTAAGCTGGCGATGGACAGATTTTTCCAGCTTGGCTGGGGTCATTTTCTTGGGAAGGGTTCTCTCCTGCGCAAAAGCAAGAGGAGCGGTGCATGAGAATAAGAAGAGTGTGATGGTTAAACATCTCAACATTGTATTCATCATGCCCGCTCCAGCCATTTTACAGTGCCTGCTTAGTCAAAGGTGCAGTCATCGCTTGCCTTACATGCGGCAACCTTTTCTCGGTTGTGGCACTTTTCGCAATCCTCCAGTGGAAAGGCAACCTTGCCATGACACTCGCCACAGTACTTGCCCTTGGCCATCTCCCTCATGGTCATGGGGGTGTCGCCTGCTGTACGCACGAAGCGGTGTGGGTGACAACTTTTGCAGTTCAACCACCAGGTGTGCAGGGTATGGGGAAAGAGCACTTCAGCAATGGTTTTGCTCTTCACCTTGATCACCATATCTTCGATATCCTCATCACCATCAGGGTCGAAGGCATAGTGGACTGGTGATTCATACAGTGGATCATCAGGGTCGATTGAACCTTTTGGCAGCAGCATGCCGTTCTTTGTGATCTTGATCCAGTCTACGAGACCGTATTTGTCCTTTGGCAGACCCGCCATGGAGAAGGCACGTGGCTGCCAGCCACCGCCCCACTTGAAGGCGTTGCCTGATGGTTTGCGGCGATCACCTTTACCGGCCATTTTGCCACTGCGTCCAGCAAACAGCAGGTTGGCAGGGTTGGTATCTTCGGGTGGTGGAGCGGCTTCAGCATCCAGCTGTTCCATCGGGTAGTAGTGGCAGAGTTCGCACTCAAGTGGATCCCATGCAACGGAGCCATCGTGGCACATGCCGCACTGCTCGCCGGCGCTGATCTGATCCATATCAACGTTGTTTTCACCTTTGTTGGTTACAAAGGTATCTTCGTGGCAGACTTTGCAGCGAAAACGAATTCGGTGGAACCAGTGTGGAAATACAACGGCCTCTACTTCACCCTCTTCCATACCTTCTCTGGTTCTGGTCATGATGATATCACCGTATACAAGATTTACGGTCTCATAGTCCATCACGGGATCAGCAGGGGCGGCTGCCTTGGGTGCAGGCGCAGGCGCTGCTTTTTCAGCAGAATGAACTGCACCGGTAAATAAGAATAGGCCTATAGTCAAAATAACTGACAGTAGCCCTGAGCTACGTATCTTCAGCATTACGCTACCCTCCCGGATATATATTTATTATGGTGTAACTACTCAAGGGGGCACTGAAGCCCCCTTGAGTATTAAATGTGGCTGGTTACTTCTCAAAGCCACGGATGATGTGAACCATAATCCAGCCTTCCTCTTCGGAGATCTCCTTGCCTTTTTTTGCGATACCTGCTTTCCAGCCTTTCATTTCGGTGCCTTTGCTGCCATTCATGGTGAGCCAGTAGAGTTGGCCATCAGTGGCAGGTGATCCGGCTGTCCAGTCAGGTGGCGGTGGCTCCATCCCTTTGGCACCTGGCCCCTTACCATTGCCTTTGGAGCCATGACACTTTTTGCACTTCTTTTTGTAGGCCTTTTTCATGACCGTTTTGATGGCATCTTCATCGGCTTCAACCGGATTGGTCAGAGCAGCTGCATCGGCGGGTACTTTTGCCAGGGTTGCCTCAGAGGTGGCAGCAGCAAACCCAGCGGCCAGACTCATGCTCAGTGCAACGGTTGCTATGGTAATACTCTTTTTCAATCGCTTCATAGTTTCCTCCACGGATACTTGATAGTTCGAAGAAATACAAGTTGATAGCGGTATTTCCCCCGCTGGTTAACACTATATCCAGCACAAGGTATTTATGCAGGATAGAGCTTTAGAGTCGCCCAACTATGGATAAGTTAATGTCCATAGCTGAGCCACACATTTTGTGGTTACTCCTCTTCCATCTCAGGCCATGCAACGTCTGCATGAACAAGGTTGTAGTGACAGTTGATGCAGGAGAGACCTTTTTCATCCATGGTTTTGTGTTGGCCAATATCCTGCCACCATATGCTCTCTGTTTTGTGGCATGTCAGACACTTTTCACTCTTGTCTTCAACCATCTGCTGGCGTACTTTTGCGGCCTGTGCAGGTCGAAGTTCGTTCTCCCACATCTCTATATCACGCAGGCTGCTGGAGACAGCATGGAATGGACTCTCTCCTATGACACCCCGGTTAAGATATATAAATTTCCAGTGCAGGATTTCGCGTACGCTATGTGGATCATGACAGCCTACACAGCCTGGGCGTACTCCAAGCTCGTTGTCGTAGTGAGCGGACTCGCGGTACTCCTCGTAGGGGTAGGCGTGGCACTCTGCACAGCCAGCGGTTACATCGAAGGCACCGGGTTCGAAGATCTCTTTGGGGTTGTAGTCTTCGATGTCTTCGCTTGCGGTTCCCATGGGTTTATATTCGTCAAATTCGACGAATACCTCATGGCAGATGGTGCATGCGCTGATTCGAGTAAACCGGTCGCTGGTACAGCTCAGACCTGAAAAGAGCAGAACCAGGACGATGGCACCGATGATGATAAGCACACCTTTGGTTGTTGAGTTCAATCTTCCATCCTCCGTTATCGTATCTATCAAGAGAGCAGGGGATTAACCCATTTGTCTCTTATATATGGCTTCATGTTTGGCGTTATCGACTTTGATGTCGCCATATTTGTCGCCCGGTTCTGAAGGTGAAATCGTCACCACCGTATCATTCCAGGCCTGTGCTCCAGATACTGGATCAATGGCCAGTGGAATGATGTCGTTGGGGTTGATGCCACCATCTCTCCACCAGAGGTTGGCAGAAATATCCTCATCTATCTGTGATTCCGATGCCAGAGGTGTGGTTGCGGCTGGGTTTGCCTGGGCAACCCGGCCATAGGCTGAACGCCCAACAGAGGTAGAGAAGCCGATGACCTGAGGATGAATGCCCTGAGTCAGCCAGGCCTTGGTGACCAGATAGCCAACCTCGCTTTTGACTCTGACCAGTTCACCGTCACCAATGCCCAGTTTTAACGCAATATCCTTGTTTATCCATAGCGGATTGGAGTGCCACAGTTCGGACAATATCTTCAGGTTGGAGGTGCGAGAGAGACTCTGATAACTCACTTTGAAGGTGGTTAACACAAACTCGTTTGACTTGATGCCAGAGAGTCGTGGGTTTTCTGTCCAGGTTGGCGCAGAGACCTCAATCTTGCCAGAGGGGGTGGCAAATCCGACCGACTCGTAGGTCTTGTATGCAACCGGGACAGGCTCGCCATTTTTGACAATCTTGCGTGTGTTGAGGTCGATCTTGCCATAGGCAGGGTAGACGCCTTTCTTGAGCTTTTTATAGCCTTTTTGCTCCAGACCGGCGGTACCTTCAACCTCTTTTTTGACCCACTCTTTGGCATTTTTAAAAGCCCAATACTGCTTCATGCCACGACTGCCGTCCGCATCAATGGTTTCGACAATCTTCTTCAGTGTTTCGCGAACGTCCTGTGCCTTGCCTCGGGATGGAACACCGGGAATGGTCATGGTGGCCCAGGGGAGCAGTGCGGTTGGGCTGCTGCCAACATCGTGGCGCTCGATGGATGTCACATCTGGCAGGATAATGTCTGCCAACTCAGATGTTTCACTCATAAAGGGGCTGAAATCAACCAGGTAGGGAACCAGTTTTTCATCTTTCAGCAGATCACGCCAGATGCTTGCCGCTGGAGAGGAGTAGGCTGGGTTGCTCATGTGGTTGAACAGTACTGCGACCTTGCGCTGGCCGCCTTTAACCTCGAATGGAAAGGTGTGGTTCAGCTGGCGTGAGTTGCTGCCAGATGGGGCGGGGGCGGGTTGAATAGAGGCAATATCGAACTGACGTGGCAGGCAGTTACCGCCTTCGATGTCGATATTCCCGGTTATGATGGCTAGCAGCTGGCAGGCCGCTTCGGCATCTACGCCACCCTGATGAAAGCTCAGACCATTTTGACTGACGACAGTGGCGGGCTTGTTTTTGGCAAACTCAATGGCGATGCGTTTGATGTCATTGGCTGAAACACCACTCGCTTTCTGCGCCTTGGCCGGTGTGTAGGCCTTCAGTTGCTGAGCCAGTTCAGCTGCAGTGGTATTGGTCCAGCTGTTAATGAAGTCAACGTTTGCCAGCCCCCTCTCCATGATCACATTGGCCATAGCCAGTGCGATGAGGCCGTCGCTGCCTGGGAACACTGGAAGCCATTCATCACTTCTACCGGCGGTGTGCGACATGCGCACCTCAAAGGTGACGAGTTTAAGCCGGTTGTTGACAATGCCATCGGTCAGCCGTTGAGCCAGTGGCATGGCCGTTTCAATGATGTTGGCACCAAAGTTCAGCACATATTTGGTGTTTTCAAAGTCCGGCAGGGTGCTGTCCACACCAAAGGTCTTTTTAAGTACCACCTGTTTGGCAACACTGCTGATGGAGGGAACCCGGCTGCGGATCACAGAGCTTGAACCCAGCGTATCCATGAAGCGGATTGTGCCGCCATCTTTAAAGGCACCTTCATTCAGATGGATGCTGTCCGGGTTGCTGTCCAGTGCCGCTTTTACCTTTGCGGAGACCTCGGCGATCGCCTCATCCCAACTGATCTCTGTCCATTGGCCAGAGCCGCGTGGGCCGGAGCGCTTCATGGGGGCGAGGATTCTGTCGGGATCAGAGGCACCAAAGAAGGAGGCCAGCCCTTTGGAACAGAACTTGCCGCGTGTTGCGATATGGTCGGGGTTGCCCTCGACCTTCTCTATTTTACCGGCTTCTTCATAGCAGAACCCGCCATCGAAATAGGGACACATGGTGCAAAGATAGGTTGTCTTTTTGCGCTCATGAAAGGTCCTGATTTGATGGAAGTCGGCACCGCCCAGCTTAAGCTCCATGGCTGACCCCATGGAGGGGACTGCCACAGCAGTAGTGGCAACTGCGCCTGCTTTCAAGAAGTCTCGTCTGTTGATTTTTGACATTGTTCTATTCTCCAAATCAATAGAAGGACTGTATGTATTGACCGCCCATAACCCACCAGACCCGCATGCCGTATACACCAACAGCGACTAGAAAGGCGGCACCATAGACGCCAATCCGTGTGCGCTTGAGTGGTGTTACCAGCAGGATGAGTGGGATAAGCAGGCCGATAACGATCTCCAGCCAGATGTAAGGTGTGAAGAAGATCTCCATCAACACCGTACCGTGGGCGAGGTATTCGCTTGCCGTGCCGTACTGAGTCTGCATGAAGTCAAGAAAGAGCAGGAAGAAGTCAAATACGATGCCGTACATCATATATTGCGCCATCTCCTCCATGAGTTCCCACTTGATCCTCTTCTCTGGCCGCGTGAACTGGTTCTGAATCCACAGCACCAGAATCATCAAACCAATGCCCGATATAAAAGCACCTGTAAGAAACAACAGTGGTGCGAGCGGGGTATGGTTGAGGTATCGGCCAGGGTTTAGCTCCATAACAACACCGGTATACCAGTGCGTTGATAGGGCGAGAACAATGGCGATAATGCCGGTTATCTTTGCCCACTTCTGGTTGTTTTTAATGACAAAGTAGGTGTAGACAAACATCGAGAGTGGGTAGCTCAGGATCAGCAAAGTACCCCAGGACATGGGGGCTGTGCCGTGCCAATATCCCGGTAACATGAGGTAGATGAAGCGGAATGGTTTGCCCAGATCCCAGATCAGCAGAACCGGGACGATCATCAACATGACGATAGCCAGTATGGATGCAGTCAGAGCCAGTGGTTTGTAGCGTTTGATGCCGAATACCCAGCCGAATGCGGAGAGCACAAATGAACCGGCACTGGCGCCAACAAGCCAGAAGTAGATGGTAATAGGCGTCCCCCACGGATTGTGGTGGACGGCGTTATACGTAATGATGGTTTCCATTTGTAGTATCCCCCCTTATGCAAACAGCAGCTTTTTGAGCGCTGCGACCACATCGAAAAATTTATGTGGTATCGACGCCAGGAAGTCGGACATGTTTTTGCCTACATGGTACATAGTGTTCTCACCCTCAACGATATCTCCAAAAGCATCGCCGTGATGATTGCGCTTGTAGGTGTTGAACTCCTCCTTCTGCTGTGCTGTACGGTGTTTGTAGTTGTGGGGCTCATCCATAATCTCCCAATCACCACCGATGTAGTAGACGGATGGACTTGTTCCCAGTTCAGGTTTGAGTACCGTCAGCTTCTCTCTGGCGACAAGTCTTGCTACTTCGCTCTTGGGGTCGTTAACATCACCAAATATGCGAGCACCGCCTACGCAGGCCTGTACACATGCAGGTACCAGCCCCTTCTTGACCCGGTGGATACAGAAGGTGCATTTATCGACAACCAGTACAGGCAGGTTGTTATTGGTGCGTTTGGCAGGGAGGAAATGTCTGGCGTTATACGGGCATGCAATGACGCAGGTTCGACACCCAATGCAGCGGTTATAGCGTTGCAGCACAAAGCCCTCTTCATGTTTGAAGGTGGCCTGTGTGGGGCAGTTGCGTACGCAGATGGGGTAGTCGCAGTGGTTGCATAGGCGCGGCATAAAGATGCGCCTGCTATCGGGATACCTTCCCTTGTCTGCAACCATAACCCAGGTTCGCCAGACACCCAGAGGGACGCCATATTCGGCTTTACAAGCTACTACACAGGACATGCAGCCAATGCATTTCCTGAGGTCGATGACCATTGAGTAGCGCCTTTTGCCGGGGATACCCTTTGTTCCCGGCGTTTGAGATCCATACTCGCGTAGAGCGTGAGCAGGACTCTTTTGTTTGCTTTCTGTTGTCATTTAGACTCCCGTTTGCAGTTTTGGGCACTGAAATTTGGGTGTGGTTACAATATGGATAAACACATGCCGTTGGCAAGGGATATTTCTCTTGTGTTGCTCTGTAAGGCTATGATTCTTCGCAAGAAATACCACTTAGGTGATACAGGGTGGTAGCTGTGCAACGTCTTGTAAACAAAGATGAATATATATCTACGGGCAGGGAGTTGTATGGTGGGTAAGCTGCAATTGGGTTATTTGGTGGTATCCCCTTTTTCCCGACTGAAAAAGGCAGGATATGGCAGTTGCAACGGCTGCAAAGGGCGGCTTCAGTGAGCCATTATGCAAGGGAGGTGTCGTTATCTATCGAGCAATCGACGAACATATTTAACAGGGATGGCGTAGCTGATCCCGGTTGGATTGGTCAGTGCGGACTCCTTGGTATTCTTTACCAGAACGCTGTTTACCACCCCCAGCACATGACCTGTATCTACAGAATACAGCGGGCTGCCACTGTTGCCCGGGTAGGCTGTGGCATCTAATTGAAAGACATTGAACGGGTTTTTCATACGGCGAATATGTTTTACCTCCAGCTGCCGCGAATTCAGTGCGGGAATGACAATGGGGGTAATGGCAGAGACAATGCCGCGGTGGGTGACTGGATAAAGCCCCAGTACCATGCCGATAGGAAAGCCGGTGAAAGCATACAGCTCGCCCTCGCGCACGGTTGCAGAGTCCCCCAGTTTCAGTGCAGGCAGTGGCGCGCCGGTAATAGCCAGCAGGGCAAGGTCATGAACCGCATCGGTAGCCACTACTGTGGCTTTACGCCCTTTGGCTTGTTTTCCACGGCCTGTAAATATGGCCAGTGTCTCCCGCCGGGCATAGTCCACTATCTTCGGGATTACATGATGGTTGGTGATGATATGGCGTCCATCCCCTACGACAAACCCGGTGCCCATGAATTGAGCTTTAGGGCTGCGGGTAGGCATGATGGTTCCTATGGCTACGATGCTTGGGCGAACGCTGTCTACGGTATTGGGGAGTTCACTTGCAGTAGCGAGCAGTGGAGAGAGCAATATCATGACCCAGGCGATGTTGCCATACAGTAGTGAATTTTGCTTTTCAGCCATAATTATTATCCCTGAATTCAGTTTGGTATCTGCAAGCAGCCATGCCGGAAATTATATTCTCTGCGTGAACCAGCCCGTAGTGTAGCTCATTATCCCTGCAAGCCAAATCCAGCAGCCCCACTGCAGTGGATATTGGAAAAAAGAGTGGCAGCATCCTGTGGGGCACCTGGGATTCTTTTTCCTCAACTGGATGATTTTACTTGTATTTTTTTGATGTGTCGTAGAGCCGCTGTAGAGATGTTCTCTTTATGATTGAAAATTCTGCTGTTGCCCCCATCTATAGGCCACTGGCAGCGTCTGCCTGAAATTTATTACACCCTAATTTACCAACGTATCCGGAGGATTGACACGGTCATGACAGTTGAAGCACATAAGGAAACCCTGGATTTCCAGGCAGAAGTGAGTCAGGTTCTGAACCTGATGGTTCGCTCCCTATATAGTAATAAGGAGATCTTTCTGCGCGAGTTGATCTCAAATGCCTCTGATGCTGCTGAAAAACTGCGCTTTGAAGCGCTGACGGATGAGGCACTGTTTGAGGATGATCCTGAGCTGAAGATTCGGGTCGAGTTCGATAAAGAGAAACGTACAGTCACCATCTCTGATAACGGTATCGGCATGAATCGCCAGGAGGTGACAGAGACCATTGGCACCATTGCCAACTCTGGAACCCGGCAGTTTATCGAGGCGATGACGGGCGATCAATCCAAAGACAGCCAGCTCATTGGCCAGTTTGGCGTGGGTTTTTACTCCTCTTTTATCGTGGCGGACAGAGTGACGCTGATCACCCGCCGGGCCGGTCTGGGTGCTGAGCATGGCGTGCGCTGGGAGTCGGATGGCAAGGGCACCTATACCCTGGAGACTGTCGATAAACCTGGGCGTGGAACCGATGTCATCCTCCATCTGCGTGAGGATGAGAGTGAGTTTCTTGAGAGCTATCGGCTGCGCTCTGTGATCAGCAAATTCTCTGACCATGTTGCGATACCGATTGAGATGCTCAAAGAGGTCTATCCCACGCCACCAGGTGAAGAGGGAGAGGAAGAGGAGAAGAAGGAGGAAGAGGCACCTGAATATGAGGTGGTCAATAAAGGATCAGCCCTCTGGATGCGTCCTAAATCTGAGATCTCTGATGAGGAGTATGCCGAGTTCTACAAGCATGTTTCGCATGATTTTGAAGAGCCGCTGGCGCATGTCCATAACCGGGTAGAGGGCAGCAACGAGTACTCTTCGCTGCTCTATATTCCAAAGCGCGCCCCCTTTGATCTGTGGGACAGGGATCAGAAGCACGGGATCAAACTCTATGTGCGCCGCGTCTTCATTATGGATGAAGCGGATAAACTGATGCCGCACTACCTGCGGTTTGTGAAAGGCATTGTGGATTCGGATGACCTGCCGCTGAATGTCTCGCGTGAAATCCTCCAGCACAGTCGCAAAATCGACACCATTCGCACCGCCAATACCAAGCGCATCCTGGGTCTGCTGGAGAAGATGGCCAAGAATGAGGCTGAGAAATATGCAACATTCTGGGAGCAGTTCGGCCAGGTGATGAAGGAGGGGCCGGGAGAGGATGTGCCTAACCGAGAACGTATCTCCGGCCTGTTGCGCTTTGCCAGCACCCACAATGAGAGTGATGAACAGAATGTCTCGCTGGATGATTATATTGAGCGCATGAAAGAGGGGCAGGATAAGATCTACTACATCACTGCCGACAGCATGCCTGCGGCGCGCCACAGCCCGCACCTGGAGGTGTTCCGCAAAAAGGGCATCGAGGTGTTGCTGATGATTGATCGTGTGGATGAGTGGCTGGTATCGCATCTTATGGAGTACAAAGGGAAGCGGTTGCAGTCAGTGGCCAAGGGCGAGCTGGATCTGGGTGAACTCGAGGATCAGGAAGAGAAGAAGGAGCACGAAGAGGTTGCCAAAGAGCATGCCGGGCTGATCGAGCGGCTAAAGGGTGCACTGGGTGAGGATGTGGTGAAAGAGGTGCGGGTCAGCTCGCGTCTGACAGACTCCCCGGCCTGCCTGGTGGTTGAAGATACCGATATGAGCGCCAATCTTGAGCGGCTGCTGAAATCCGTGGGTCAGGAGGCACCCTCGACAAAGCCGATCATGGAGATCAATGTCGGCCATCCACTGGTTGACCATCTGGAAAATGAACCGGATGAAGAGCGTTTTGCCGATCTGTCAAAGATCCTGTTTGATCAGGCGCTGCTGGCCGAGGGCGGGCAGCTGAAAGATCCTGCAAGCTTTGTCAGTCGCCTGAACGGGCTGATGCTGCAGTTGGTAAAGCAGTAACAAGCCGCAACAAAAAGGCGCCTCATACTGCATGAGGCGCCTTTTTGCGTTAACCTCTTATGAGGTGTCAGGGTATCTGTGGAGCAAAGGTATCCGTTCACGCCATTGTGCCTTGCCCCTCTGCCACCACAAGTGCGCGCTCCATCCCGTCCAACTGCAGATTTCAGGATCATCCTAAATTCCGCAGTTGACCGCTATGGGGATAGATCAACATATTGATATGCATAATATTTTATGCCTTTGTCCAGCTCACCCGCTGAGTGAATTACGCTACGGGGCAGATTGCACGCTTGCGGCGGCGTATGGCCGCGTTGCAACTACTTGGAATAGAACAACTATTCTACGTTGTTGCGCCTTGCCATACACCCCCGCAAGCGCACACTCCACCCCGTCCAACTGCGGATTCTAGGATTATGCAACCCACATTTGTCCACCTTCGCCTCCACTCAGAGTACTCTCTGGTTGATGGAGTAGTGCGTATCAAACCGCTGGTCAAAGCGGTGGCCGATGCGGGGATGCCCGCAGTAGCCATAACGGATCAGTGCAACCTCTTTGCCATGGTGAAGTTCTACCGGGCGGCACTTGCTGCGGGTATCAAACCCATTGTGGGGGTGGATATCTGGCTGCGCAATGAGGCCGATGCCAACAAACCTTTCCGGCTGGTGCTGCTGGTACAGGACAGCGAGGGGTATCGAAACCTGACCCGACTGGTATCCAAAAGTTACCTTGAAGGGCAACACCTTGGTCGCCCCATGCTGGATCGCAGCTGGCTGGAAGGAACCTGTGATGGGCTGATCGCCCTCTCTGGTGGGCGGGATGGTGATGTGGGGTTTGCGCTGCAAAATGGTGACGATGATCAGGCCAGGCGGCTGCTGGATGGCTGGTTGGCGCTGTTTGGGGATCGCTACTACCTGGAGCTCAGCCGTACCGGGCGGGATCGGGAGGAGGAGTCACTACATGCCAGTGTCGCACTGGCCGAGGCCTGTGGTGTGCCGGTGGTGGCCACCAATGATGTCCATTTTCTCCGCGCAGAGGAGTTTGAGGCGCATGAGGTGCGCGCCTGCATCCACGAAGGCCGTACCCTGGATGACCCGCGCCGCCCCAAAAACTTCAGCAACCAGCAGTATCTGCGCACCCCGCAGGAGATGCAGCAGCTGTTTGCCGATATTCCCGAGGCGCTGGAGAACAGCCTGGAGATTGCCAAACGCTGTAATCTGGAGCTGACCCTGGGGCAAAGCTACCTGCCTGATTTTCCGGTACCGGAGGGGATGTCCATTGGTGAATTTCTGGCCGCCGAGTCCTGCCGGGGGCTGGAGCAGAGGCTGGAAAAAATCCTGGATAGCGCCGCAGACGATTATGCAGAACGGCGCAAGATCTACGATGATCGGCTCAAGATAGAGCTGGATGTGATCATTTCGATGGGTTTCCCCGGCTACTTTCTGATTGTGGCCGACTTCATCCAGTGGGCCAAGGATAACGATATACCGGTTGGGCCGGGGCGTGGATCAGGTGCCGGTTCGCTGGTGGCCTATGTCCTCAAGATCACCGATCTGGATCCCATCGAGCATGAGCTGCTGTTCGAGCGCTTTCTCAACCCTGAACGCATCTCCATGCCCGATTTTGATGTGGACTTCTGCATGGATGGCCGCGACCGGGTGATCGACTATGTGGCCCGCCGCTATGGGCGGGATGCCGTCTCCCAGATCATCACCTACGGCAGCATGGCGGCCAAGGCGGTGATTCGTGATGTAGGGCGGGTGCTGGGGCACCCCTACGGCTTTGTCGACCGCATCGCCAAGATGATCCCGTTTGAGATCGGCATGACGCTGGAGAAGGCACTGAAGGAGAGCGATGACCTCAGGCTGGCCTATGCCGAGGAAGAGGAGGTGCAGCTGCTGATTGATATGGCCAGGTCGCTGGAGGGGCTATCGCGAAATGCCGGAAAGCATGCCGGTGGGGTGGTGATTGCCCCGACCGTGCTGACCGATTTTGCACCGCTCTACTGTGAAGCGGGGGGCGAAAATCTGGTCACCCAGTTTGATAAGGACGATGTGGAGGCGGTGGGGCTGGTCAAGTTTGATTTCCTCGGCCTGCGCACCCTCACCATTGTCGACTGGGCGCTGAAGAGCATCAACCGGGAGCGGCAGGAGCGAGGGGAGCCCCCCATCGACATCACTGCCATTCCGATGGATGATGAGGCCGCCTTCCGGCTGCTTAAATCCGCTGGCACCACAGCGGTATTTCAGCTGGAATCGCGCGGCATGAAGGATCTGATCAAAAAGCTTCAGCCAGACTGTTTCGATGAGATCACCGCACTGGTGGCGCTGTTTCGTCCCGGCCCGCTGGGTTCCGGCATGGTGGATGATTTCATCAACCGCAAGCATGGCCGCTCCAAGGTGGACTACCCGCATCCCGATCTGGAACCCATCCTGAAGCCCACCTACGGTGTCATCCTCTATCAGGAGCAGGTGATGCAGATCCCGCAGCTGCTGGCGGGGTATACCCTGGGTGGTGCCGATATCCTGCGCCGTGCGATGGGCAAGAAAAAGCCGGAGGAGATGGCCAAACAGCGTGCTGTCTTTACCAAAGGGGCGCTGGAGCGAGGGGTCGACGAGGAGGTCGCCACCCGCATCTTTGATCTGATGGAGTACTTCTCCGGCTATGGTTTCAACAAGTCCCATTCGGCCGCCTATGCGCTGGTCTCCTATCAGACCCTCTGGCTCAAGGCGCACTACCCGGCGGCCTTTATGGCTGCCGTACTCTCTGCGGATATGGATCACACCGACAAGGTGGTGACCATGATCGAAGAGTGCCGGGAGATGAAGCTGAAGGTGGAGTCACCCCACGTCAACTGCTCTGAATACCGATTTACCACCAGCGGTAATGAGACTGTGATCTATGGGCTGGGTGCCATCAAAGGGGTAGGGCAGGCCGCTATCGAAGGCATCATCGAGGCACGCAAACAGGGGGGCTGTTTCACCGATCTGTTTGATTTTTGCAGCCGCATCGACCTGCGTAAGAGCAACCGCCGGGTGCTGGAGTCATTGATCCGCGCCGGTGCCCTGGACAAGCTGGGCGCCAATCGAGCCACGCTGATGCTGAACCTGCCCACGGCGCTCAAGGCCGCGGAACAGCAGGTGGCCGACCAGGCCGCAGGCCAGAATGACCTCTTTGGCATGGGCGGCAGCACCCAGCAGGCCACCCAGGCCAGGCCGCTGCCACTGGCAGAGAGTGAAGAGTGGAGTGAAAAAGAGCAGCTCCAGGCAGAGAAGGAGACACTGGGGCTCTATCTGACAGGGCATCCCATTGGTCGCTACGAAGCGGAACTCGCCTCCATTGTCACGGCCCGTATCGGTAGCCTGGACGGGATAGCAGAGAGCGCAAAGGGTGGTGGCCGCCGCAAAGGCGGGGTTCGTGTGGTGGTGGCAGGGCTGGTACTGAGCATTCGCCAGATCCAGACGCAGCGGGGGCGCATGGCGTCGCTGTTGCTGGATGACCGCAGTGGCCGGATAGAGGTGACACTCTTTTCAGATGTATTTGAAGATAACCGGGGGCTGCTGGCCATTGATAAGGTATTGGTGGTTGCGGGTGGACTCAGTTTCGATGATTTCCGTGGCGGGCTGAATATCCGCGTGGATCAGGTTTTTGATTTTGAGCAGGTGCGTGAAACCCGTGCCCGGCACCTGCTGCTCAAGTGTGATCACAGTCTGCTGGATGAAAAGGGGTTGTCAGCAAATAATTTCAGCCAGAAGTTAAAGCAGATCCTGGAGATTTATCGTGGCGGCAACTGCCCGCTTCGGATCGCCTACCAGTCACAAGATGCCAGGGGCAGCATCGATCTTGGAGCCGAGTGGCATATCCACCCCACAGACGAGCTGCTGTTCAGCCTGGAGCGACTGCTAGGTCGAGAAAATATTGAAGTGGTTTATGGGGCACGCCATCAAGGGGTGTAGCCTCAATGGTGCAGAAAAAACTGTTAAATATTGCCTGATCTCCCTGTTACAACCTCGGTGAATCCGGTATATTTCCGCGCATGAATCTGAATTTTCTGGAATTTGAACAACCCATCGCCGAGCTCAAGGCCAAGATCGAAGAGCTGCGCATGGTGGGTGATGACAACGAAATCAACCTTCAGGATGAGATAGACCGCCTGAAGAGAAAGATGCAGGGGCTGACCGAGTCCATCTACTCCTCGCTCACCCCCTGGCAGATCGCCCAGATTGCACGCCACCCCCAGCGCCCCTATATGTTCGACTACATCGAGCGTATGTTTGACGGGTTTGAAGAGCTGCACGGCGACCGCGCCTATGCGGATGACCATGCCATCGTCGGCGGAATTGCCCGCTTCAATGGCCGCCCCGTGATGGTGATTGGTCACCAAAAAGGCCGTGATACCAAAGAGAACATCCACCGCAACTTTGGCATGCCGCGTCCAGAGGGATACCGCAAGGCACTGCGCCTGATGAATACGGCAGAGCGCTTCAAGATGCCGATCATGACCTTCATCGACACCCCCGGCGCCTACCCCGGCGTGGGGGCTGAGGAGCGCGGCCAAAGCGAGGCCATCGCCCGCAACCTGCTGGTGATGGCCGGACTCAAGGTGCCGGTCATCTGCACCGTAATGGGTGAGGGTGGCTCTGGCGGCGCACTGGCAATCGGTGTGGGTGATCGGATACTGATGCTGCAATACAGCACCTACTCCGTGATCTCTCCGGAGGGGTGCGCCACCATCCTGTGGAAGAGCGCCGAAAAGGCCTCGCTGGCGGCAGAGGCCATGGGCGTCACCTCGGATCGCCTGAAAGAGCTGGAGCTGATCGACGAGATTGTGCCTGAGCCACTGGGCGGTGCGCACCGTGATATGGATGCCATGGCCGGCACCCTGAAGCAGGTGCTGGCTGAGCAGCTTGCGCAACTGGAGGGGATCAGCACCGAAGAGCTGCTGGAGCAGCGCTATAACCGGCTCATGAGTTACGGACACTTCACCAGCCAATAGCAATCTCTATGGCCTTTTCCCCGGCCCACCTTCTGCAAATCCTGAATGAACTGCCGTCCCCCCGGCGCTACCTGATTGCCCTGAGCGGCGGTTGTGACTCTGTCGTGCTGCTGCACGCCATGGCGGCGATACGCGATGAACTTCCCGCAAAGTTGGTTGCCGTGCATATCAACCACGGGCTACAGCCTGACGCGCCTGCCTGGGCTGCGCATTGCGCACGACTCTCTCAGCAGCTTGGCATCGAATTGATTCAAATAGCGCTGGGCCTTCAAATTGCTAAAGGTGAAAGCCTGGAGGCAGCGGCCCGTGATGCACGTTACCGTGCCATCAAGACCCATATAGTGGCGGGTGATATGCTGCTTACCGCACAACATCAGGATGACCAGGCCGAGACGCTCCTGCTGCAACTGTTACGCGGCAGCGGCCCCAGTGGGTTGGCGGCCATGCCTCGATGCACCTCTTTTGGAGCCGGCCTTCATGCGCGCCCACTGTTGGCCTTTACCCGCAAGCAGCTGCACCAGTATGCGGTCGAGCAGGGGTTGCTCTGGATGGAAGACCAGAGTAATCAGGATCTGCGCTTTGATCGGAATTTCCTAAGACAAGAGATTATGCCGCTGCTGGCTCAACGCTGGCCTGCCATATCCCGAACCCTGAGCCGTAGTGCGCGGCACTGTGCAGAAGCGCAGCAACTGATTGATAGCATGGCTATTGATGATCTTAAAAAGGTGGAGCAGTCAGAGGGCAGGCTGTCCGTTCAGGGGCTGGCTGCGCTGCCTGCACCACAATGCCGTGCGGTATTACGGGTCTGGATTCAGCGGGAAGGATTCCAGCTGCCTGATACGCGGCATCTGGATCGCATTCACAAAGAGATGCTGCACGCTGCACCAGATCGTAACCCGCTGGTTAGCTGGGCAGGCTGCGAACTGCGGCGCTATCGTGAGCAGCTGTATCTAATGCCTCCATTGGCACCACATGATCCCGGTATTGTCCTGAGCTGGGATGGCGAGACGCCTCTGCAGCTGCCTGCCAACCTGGGGCTTCTTACAAGCGGGGAGGGCGATCAAGGCATTGACCCGGCAACATGGCAAAATGGCAACATTGAGATCCGTTTTCGCCAGGGGGGGGAGCGCTGCCAGCTGGTTGGACGAAACCACCGCCACAGCCTGAAAAAGCTCCTTCAGGAGAGAGGCGTGCCCCCGTGGGAAAGGGGTCGAATACCGCTGGTTTTTATCGACAACCAACTGGCTGCCGTTGCCGGTCTCTGGGTCTGCAAGCCATTTGCAGCCCAAAACAACCGATCTGGAATAGTAATCCTCAAAACATTGAATAATCCACGATAAGTCCCTATAGTTCTGAAAAACAGAACGTAAAGGGGTCTGCGTTGAATAGTATTTTTGGTGGGTTAATCACATCCAAAACACGCATTCGGATATTGATGCGTCTCTTTCTTAACCCCAACCAGCATGCCTATCTGCGTGAGATGGCCGGCGAGTTTAACCTCTCGCCAAGCCAGGTACGCGAAGAGCTGCAACACCTAAACAGTGCCGGGCTGCTGGAGTGTGAAAAGTCAGGTCGCCAAATCAACTATCGGGCAAACCAAAATCACCCGCTTTTTCCTGAGCTGCACTCCATGGTTCAAAAAGCACTGGGTATGGATCGAATACTCGATAGCATCATAGAGCGGCTGGGTGATCTGGAGCTGGCCCTTATCACTGGAGATTATGCGGAAGGGAAGGACACCGGCATTATTGATTTGGTGCTGGTAGGCAACCCGGATGCTGGAAATCTGCTTGATCTTACACACAAGACAGAGCGATATATTGGGCGAAAAATACGGGTACTGGTATTGAGTATTAAGGATTATTCCAAAATGGCAGACACAGATGCTCTCCAGCCGGGATTACTTCTTTGGCAGCGGAAGGGTGGCACCTGTGGGGAGGCATCTTAGACGTGGGCAAACGCATGGGTGTTGAGTGACTAATCAGGTTCAAAAAATAATTTCAGTTACAGCATTAGGCCAAACAGGTTTTAGATTGGTATTTGGTGGCACCGTTGTCTATATCGACCCGTACCTTAGTAATCATGTTGCTCAAATAGAAGGGGAAGGTATGGAGCGCATGTTTCAGGTGCCATTTGCGCCTGATAGCATCGTTGATGCTGACTGGGTTTTCATCAGCCATGATCATATTGATCATTGTGATCCTTTGACTATAAAGCCGTTGTCATCAGCTTCCCCGAAGTGTGGTTTTGTTTGCACGCCAAGAGTGGCTGAAAAATTACTGGAATGGGGGGTTACTGAGAGCCGTATTATCTTAGCTATGGAAGGTGAGTGGATTACCTTGTCGTCAATGCTGCGTGTTACTACAGTCCCGGCAGCACATCCAGAAATCTGTCGTGATGGTAATGCTTTTGCGCGATGTGTTGGCTTTATTATTGAGTATAAAGGGCGGTGTTTATACCATGCTGGGGATACAGCCATTACAGATGAATTCTTGAGTATCCTTAAACGGTTTATGCCTATTGACGTGGCCTTTCTGCCGGTTAATGAACAAAACTACTTCCGTGAGCGGCGGGGGATTATAGGCAATATGACTATTCGAGAGGCCTTTGGCCTGGCAGAAGAGATAGGTGCTCGTATTGTGGTGCCGACGCATTGGGATATGTTTGCATCCAATCAAGTATATCGTGAGGAAATTGAGTTGCTCTATAAGCTGATTAACCCGAAATTTAAACTCTCTATCTATCCGCAGACACTTTGATTATCGGCATGAATGTAAGCATTATCATACGAACTTATAACGAGGAGAAACACCTCAGAGATCTGTTGCAGAGCATACAGAATCAGGATTGCAATGGGATAGATTATGAGGTAGTGATTATTGATTCAGGCTCGACAGACCAGACGCTGGATATTGCGCGTCAGTTTAAGACCCGAACCATTCATATTTGTAAAGATGAGTTTTCATTTGGGCGATCACTTAACATGGGGTGTGAGGCCGCTTCTGGTGAGATTCTTGTATTTATAAGCGGCCATTGCATCCCTGCATCCCGGGTTTGGTTGCATGAATTGATCAGTCCGCTTGGCAGTAATTCCATTGTATACACTTATGGATTTCAGCATGGTAATGAGATCAGCAGATTTAGTGAATGCCAACTGTTCGCAAAAAACTTTAGTGCCAGAAGTCGAATTCCTCAGGATGGAATCTATTGCAATAATGCTAATGCTGCATTATTGAAAGAGATATGGCATCAACACAGATTTGATGAGGAACTAACCGGCCTGGAAGATATGCACCTTTCCAAACGATTGGTGGGGCAGGGCTACAAGATTGGTTACGTTGCTGAAGCGCCGGTATACCACCTGCATCATGAGAAGTGGGCACAAATAAAGCGACGTTTTGAACGTGAAGCAATCGCTTTGCGACATATCATGCCAGAGATACAGATCTCATTTTTTGATTTTCTTCATTATTTTTTTAGCGCGGTTATTCTTGATATGCGAGTTGCATTTCAGCAGCGTTTATTTAGCAAAAAGGCAGGGGAGATATTAATGTACCGGCTAATGCAGTTTTGGGGTTCCTACCGTGGAAATCACCTCCACCGAAAGCTCTCCAAACAGAGAAAAGAAGCCTATTTTTACCCCAGATGATTATGGGATATCAAAGTAACTCATTATGATTAATGAAATAAAACAAATTGTTGCTTTGCTGCCCATGAAGGCTAATAGTGAACGTGTCAAAGATAAAAACTTTCGTGATTTTTGTGGCAAACCCCTTTTTTGCTGGATACTCGATACCTTATTGGAGGTTAAAGAGATCGATAAGATTGTTATCAACACCGATGCTCGCCATATTCTTGCTGAAAAAGGGGTGATTGAGACTGACCGGATAATGATTCGTGATCGGAAGCCTGAAATATGCGGTGATTGTGTCTCAATGAATCTGGTACTTGCTGATGATGTTGCCAATGTTGATGCTGATATCTATCTTATGACACATACCACCAATCCATTAATGAGTGTGGATACCATTTGTGGTGCCCTGAGAGCCTTTCAAGAGGCGCGGGCTACAGGGCAGACAGACTCTCTTTTTACGGTTGATAAAGTACAGGCCCGCTTCTACCGTGCTGATTGCAGTGCCGTAAACCATGATCCAGATAACCTCATTCGCACCCAGGATCTTGAACCCTGGTTTGAGGAAAACTCCAATCTGTATATCTTTACCCAAGAGAGCTTTGGTAAAACCAATGCGCGCATTGGTAAACAACCAATGATGTATGAAGGGCCGCGTTTTGAATCAATCGATATTGATGATCAGGAGGACTGGAACTTTGCGGTCATTGCTGCTCACTACCTTCTTGAGCAGAGAGGGAATGGCTCATGAAGGTACTGATAACCTGTCCACCGATGCTGGGCATGATCGACAACTTCCGCCCAATCTTTGAGCGGCACGGTGTTGAGCTGACCACCCCCGGAGTTGTACAGACCCTCTCTATTGAAGAGCTTATGCAGTTGGTGCCGCAGCATGATGGCTGGATTATAGGGGATGATCCGGCAACCCACGAGGTATTCACTGCTGGCAAGGCTGGTTGCCTTAAAGCAGCTGTAAAGTGGGGGGTTGGTGTTGATAATGTCGACTTTACAGCGTGCAAAGAGCTTGAGATCCAAATTGCAAATACTCCCAACATGTTTGGGAATGAAGTAGCTGACATTGCTATGGGCTATGTTATTGCCTTGGCCAGGGAGACCTTTGAAATTGATCTCGGTGTGCGGGCAGGGGAATGGCCTAAACCTAGGGGTATCTCTCTTGCCGACAAGGTTGTCGCCCTTGTGGGCTTTGGGGATGTTGGAAAAGCCACTGCCAAGCGTCTGTTGGCAGCTGGTATGCGCGTTATTGTATATGATCCTAATGCTCAAGCAGAGCCTCGGTTATCGGTTGAGAGAGCCGTTTGGCCTAAACATATTGAAGAGGCTGACTTTATTGTCATTACATGTTCTTTGACGCCTGCCAGCCGATATATGGTGAATACAGTCGTGCTGGATATTGCCAAGGCAGGTGTGCGGATAGTCAACGTGGGTCGAGGCCCTGTTATTTGTGAGCCAGATCTTGTAGCGGCATTGCAGTCTGGAAAGGTCTATTCCGCAGCCCTGGATGTTTTTGAAGATGAACCATTGCCCTTAGACTCACCTCTTCGACAGCTTCCTCATTGTCTGTTTGGTTCTCATAATGCATCCAACACTGTTGATGCTGTTGAACGCACCAGCCACGCTGCTATTCAAAAACTGTTTAGTTTTCTTGGGGTTCGCTCATGAGTCAACGCACTGCATTTATAACGGGAGCAAATGGTGCCATTGGGCAGGCATTGTGTTCTGCTTTTCATGATGCCGCTTGGCGAGTAGTCGCCAGTGATAAAGCTAAATCTGCTGCGTTTGATGTTGATGCTTATATTCCTGTGGATCTTAAACAGCTTTGTTGCAATGACGCGTATCAAGATGAAGTTTTTGCTGGATTGAGAGAAGAACTGCATGATAGTGGCCTACATCTGCTCATTAATAATGCTGCTGTCCAAATCGTTGCCCCCGTTGAGCAATTGTCTGCCAATGATTGGCATACTACATTGGATGTTAATCTTGTTGCGCCCTTCTTGCTGACGAAAACCCTTCTGCCTGAGCTAAAAAAAGGCAATGGTTCAGTTATAAATATTGCGAGTATCCATGCGCAGTTGAGCAAACCACACTTTACTGTTTATGCCGCCAGCAAAGCTGCTTTAGTGGGTATGACGCGCTCACTGGCTGTTGAGTTGGGCAGTTATATCCGTGTTAATGCTATCTCTCCAGCAGCTATAGCCACCCCAATGCTTAAAGCAGGATTTAAAGATAATCCACAAGGACTTGCCCTGCTCAGCAGCTACCATCCCAGCGGCTGCATAGGTGCAACCAAGGATATTGTAGAAGCTGCGCTATATCTTGCTGAAGCTGAAGGTGCTTTTCTTAATGGAACGGTTATCAGCCTTGATGGTGGTATTGCTTCAAGATTGCATGACCCGGTCTGATCAGTAACATATTAGACTGATATTCCCATTGACTAATACCCCTCATAAAATCTGGCACTCCCCAACTTTAATGACTTGGGGTAATCTGGGCTCCAGAGTGCTGGGTTTTGCAATTTTATTGCCTTTAGTTCTTGGAAATTTAACTGTTGAAGAGGCCAGCCTTTGGCTGTTGTTTCAGGCGGTGCTGGCTCTTCAGGGTATGGCTGATTTTGGGTTTTCACCAACCTTTATTCGGATCATTTCGTATGCCAGGTCAGAAAAAAACGCATCAAAAATAACATCGGATAAAATTAATTTACTCAGTATTAATGATGCTTTAATGCATCGAGTCATAGGCACTATGCGCTGTGTCTACAATCGCTTGAGCTGGGTGGTTTTTTTCCTAATGACTCTGCTTGGCTCCTTAGTAGTGATGAAGCCGATATTGCTGCTTGAAGATATCACAATTGGTTGGTCTGCCTGGACTGTGATTGCGGTTAGTAGTGTTCTGATATTTCGGGGTGGAATGTTTGGAGCCTACATGCAGGGAGCTGATCAGATAGCATTGTACCAGCGCTGGCAAATTGTCACAGGCATGGTGTCGCTCATCGGAGCGATTATTGCACTTCTCATGGGTGGAGGTCTTTTTCTCTTGGTGTTGATTGTACAGGCTGGTGGTGTTGTGAGTGTTTTTGTAACACGCAGATTGGCTATTCAGCATGCACCCAAGGGATCATGGTTTGACCCTGCAATAAAAGACTCAGAGGTTATGCAAACTGTATGGCCAGCTGCATGGCGGAGTGGACTAGGTGTTGCTGTAACCTGTGGCACCATACAGGGAACAGGAGTTGCTTATGCTCAAATTGCACCTGCGGCAGATGCTGCTGCGTTCCTGTTAGCTCAGCGTGTGGTGCGAACTCTAAGTGCATTTGCAAATGCGCCATTCTATACATGCATTCCTCATATGTCGCGAATGTATGCTGAAGGAAGATTGGCCGAATTGGTTGAAAGTGCAAGAGTCGGCATGCTGCAAGCCAACTGGATACTGGTTGGTGGCATTATAGTGGTTGGTTTCACAGCAGAGCCATTGCTAGTATTCATTGGTAGCCAGACGACATTTGTGTCAACGGGTGTCTGGTGGATGCTAGGGCTGGCAACGCTTATTGAACGGATTGGTGCAATGCACTTACAGTTATATAGTACGACTAATCATATTGTTTGGCATATTGTTGCCAGCATTACGGGTGGGATAATGTTGTTTACTATCCCCATATCATTTCAATGGTTAGGTGTTATTGGGCTTCCTCTTGGGATTCTAATAGCTTATACCATGTTTTTTACCCCTTATAATCTTAGCCGTAGCTATTCCGCTTTTCATATGAATCCTGCACATATGGATGGGGTGGCAAGTATGATACCAGTAACACTATTAATAATAATGCTGATATTTGCATGAACCGTTGGGCACTTATTGGTTTTTCTCTTAGCGCTCCGCCAAGGTGATAAGGTGGAGATTTATGGCGAGTGAGGGTTGAGGTCATTATGAAGATAATGAATTTTATTTATCTGTTAAGAGTTTGGAGGAATCTTGGCTTGTCTGCATTTTTGAGCGTTATATATGGTGCGGTTAGAAATATGCCAGTTTGCATACCGTTAGGCGACAGGAAATACTTGGTTAATTCAGAGCAAGCAACAACCTACCATCTGGTAAATTCGCTTTCTAAACTGACCAAGCTTGTCCAGGCGATTCCAAGTGTTGAGTCACCTGTGATTTTAGATGTTGGTGCAAATTGTGGTTTATTTAGTGCCTTAGCAGCTCAGCGTTTTCCGTCAGCTAGGATCTATGCATTTGAGCCAGCACCAGACTTGTCTATATTAGCCAAAGAGAACCTGAAGGATCATGGTTGCACTGTAGTTCAAAAAGCTGTAGCCGATAAAACCGGAAAATCAACCTTGTTTATTAATAAAAAAAGCCAACAAACCAATTCTATCATTCGTGATGCTGTAGCGGCTGTTGGAGAGGTATCCGGTGAGCATGAAGTAGAGACCATCTCTTTGGATGACTTTGTAAGAATTGAAGGGATAGATAAAATTGATGTGTTAAAAATAGATGTGCAAGGAGCAGAGTCAGCAGTGCTGGCAGGAGCGGTTGAAACTTTGAAAAAAACGCATGCTCTCATTGTTGAAATCACGTTTCTAGACCCTGGAGCGCAAGAATTAATGCAATTGCTGACCAGGTATTTCCCAATATGGCGCCCTATAGCTCCGGTTTTATTTGGTGCAGATATTTTATTATTACGTGATAATGAAGGTGAAAATGCATATACACAAAAACATAACTGTCAAAACATTAGGTGAATTATAAAGTGTAGCATGCTCTAAAGTTTGTTGCTTTAAAGGCTAATTAAAACAGGGTGGCATAATGCAATATGTGTTTTTAAATCCGGAGAAATTGATAAATACTTCACAGTTTGAATTCATTACGGATTTTATTAATAGTACAGGTAGAACTCAGCTTGGGTGGCACTATGTGATAGATTTAACCTGGATCTATTCCCAGATAAAAAACTGGCCAGTCGGCTATAGAATTCTTGATGCTGGCGGGGGTGGTGGGCCAACGCAATTTCTTTTGGCAGAGCTTGGCTTCAATGTTACTAACCTGGATCTTTTTTTAAGCCAGCCAGCTCATCGCCTCAGAAACAGGTATCAAATAAAATTTGAAACAGCTGGTAGTTATGAGAAAACAGCTTACGTTGACCATCTTGAAAAAAACTCTGTTAAGCACCGAGCGCTTAAAGTTATAAAACAACTTGTCACTGGTTCAGAGCTTTACCGATATGCCTCAACAGGAAGATACCAGCGGCTTCATGATAAATGGCGCTCTAACAATGAGATTGCCAATGATATTGGATGCTTGACATGGATGCGAGCTAACTTGTGCAATGTTCCAGAAATTGATTCAAACACTTTTGATGCTGTTGTCTCACTATCTGCAATTGAACATATCCCGCTTGATACATTACCGATGGCCTGGGAAGAAATTTTGCGAATTTGCAAGCCAGATGTAAAAGTTGCCATTACAACTTCAGCCACAGAGCAGCAGACAACTTGGTTTCATCAGCCATCACAAGGCAACTGCTTCTCAGAACATGATCTAAATTTATTATTTGATGCGCAAGCAGCTGAAGATACTTTGCTGGCAAGTGATATGCCAGAGATGTATCGTTTTTGCCATTATCTTAAAAATAACCTGGCTCACTTCTACAGCAAATCAGGAGGCAATGGCATGCCGTGGGGCAAGTGGGATCCAAAGTATTTTCCAGTGGGATTGTTTCAGTAGCATCAGAGCCGCAACAAACCAGCAAAAGTTAATTTATGGTCATGGGTTGTTAATGGCCAATTAAACTGACCCACCTACGGCCAATAATTTTGACCCACCCCAGGGTATTATTTTGGCCAAAAGGCCATAACCTTCCTGCCAGGTTTTTCAGGCGGGAGCAGAATATTGGTAAGGTGGACAATGATTCATAAAATCAAAGCGTTATACGATGATGGCAAAGGGCTCTCCAAGCGA
>JALSJZ010000011.1 GCA_026989135.1 Sedimenticola sp.
TGGTAAAATGATCCTATCCATGAACAGCAACGAGAAATTCGAAAGCGAGATGTTGCATTACCTTGGCGCACTAAAGGCACTCAGTGCCTGACATCATGGTGCGCTGATTTTTTGCAACAATCGGGTATACTCTCCCTGCAATTGCATCTGTGGTGCGGGGTAACATCATGGGATGATTTTACGCGCCTGCCTTTACAGTGAAGATTGGCAGATATGGCCGTAATGCCTGATACCCAAGTCAACCATGTGAGGGATCAATACGTTTAAGAAAACTGTCGCCAATTTGAAAAAGAAAGATAAAAAACCTGACGCCCATTAGCCCAAGAAAGAATATCCCAAAGCTCCAGTAGATTATGCCGAGGCACAACAGCACCATACTACCCAGAAAAGTTCCGGCAAATACCCAAAAGAACAGGATCAACCCGCAGCCCTCTTGAGCCTCAACCCATGCTGTTAACCATGGTTTGATGGTTTCAATCCGCGCGATCAATCCTGGGTGTTGATTTTCGGTATCCATAATCGTGCTCCCGTTGGTTTGTGAGATAATGCCCGCTCTTATCCGAGGTTAGCGACCGCCCTCCAGCTCTTTTTAGCAACAGGAGAGACAAATGTGACCCTGCACACAAAAAACAGCATCGCCATCTCCTCTTTTCTTGCTCATTTGATCTATCAACGACTTCCTTAATTGACTTAAAAAGTAGGTTTTTTTATCCTAAGCGCTGTTGTTCAGCCCCGAGTTTCTGTTTTTAACCAACAAATCTAAAGAGCTACAGCAACGCCCCCTTAATCTCCCAGCTAAGCCAACATGGCATTTTGAGGACTTATGGTTCAAATCACAGATTTTGAGACCCTGCTTGAGGCCACTCGCCAACAACAGGAAACCTTCCAGATGCTATTTGTTTTCGCTAAAAGCGCCCTCCCTGCAGAGCACTCCAAGGGTGAGGCTGAGCGCTTTAAATCAGGGCTGGGCGGTGAACTGACGCCTATGATGTGTGTGGACAAAAAACCGGATGAACTCTCCGACTTCAAAGCATTGGCATTGGAGGCAGAGAAACTCTTTCTGGATTGGCAGATGGTGTTTATCGGCGCACTGCCCGGTAGAGCGGGTGCTCCCACCAAGGAAGAGATCGACGATGCGCTCAAGAACATGGTTCAGGCGATACAGTTTGGTGGTGACATGTCCGGCTATCTGATATTTGACAAAAATGGCGATCCCATCCGCATTGTGTAAGCAGATAGATTGCAGACGACTACAACGCCCCAAAAGAGATTTTTACTGCCCCACCCTCCTGAAAGGCGGCGAGATCACTGGCACCCAGATCGCCTCAACCTCTCACTCCACCAGCCTGGATCATGCCGTATCAAAGGCATGGAGCAGCGGGGGCAGTTCAAACCCATCCCCCGGCAGCTACAGCGCATAAGCTGGAATTTCCGCATCCCCATCCAATGTGTGCTCAATTAAGCGCTTGTG
The DNA here is from genome assembly GCA_026989135.1 of Sedimenticola sp. Classification (GTDB taxonomy): domain Bacteria; phylum Pseudomonadota; class Gammaproteobacteria; order Chromatiales; family Chromatiaceae; genus WFXD01. The sequence continues at coordinate 1,472 of JALSJZ010000011.1, forward strand.
AAAAGCTGATCTTTGGATAGAATAGGCGCCCCGGAAAGGTGCCCGAAAGGGTTAAAAGGGAACAGGGTGCGCGGCTCGCCGCAACTCCTTGACTGTCCCCGCAACTGTAAGCAAGTAGTCCGATTACATAAGCGCCACTGGTCGAAAGATTGGGAAGGCTGTACCGGATGATGATCTGCAAGTCAGGAAACCTGCCTCTCCAGCGTCGTGATTCCATAGAACGGGGTATTCTGTGGAGCGGTCATCCGTTTCTGACGCATTCAAGTGGGCTGAAAGAGGCTCGTGCTTGTTTGCAACCCATTGGGTGGGCATATTGCCTCCCATCTTCAAACAGCGCTCCTCTCTCTGCTCAGAATTATTAATGCAATTCAGAGAGGATTAGCAATGAAAATCATACCCAGGCCCAAGCCTGTTCACCTCATCACCTCAGCCATCGCCCTGGCACTGCCCTGTCTTTCCGCCAGCGCCATGACTGAGCTAAATGCCATCAATGTAACCGCAACCCGCACTGCACAGACTGTTGATGAGACCCTGGCCGCTGTCACCGTGATTACCCGGGATGATATAGAGAGGCTACAGGATCAAGATTTGACCGAGCTGCTCGATGGATTGCCTGGCCTCACTATTACCAACAGTGGCGGTTTGGGCAAAGCCACCAATATACGCATGCGGGGTACCGGATCGGGCCATACGCTGGTGATCATTGATGGTGTGCGCATTGGCTCTGCCACACTGGGTCAGACTGCATTGCAACACCTGCCGCTGCAAAGTATTGACCGAATAGAGGTGGTTCGTGGGCCGCTTTCACACCTCTACGGGGCGGATGCTGTAGGTGGTGTTATCCAGATATTTACCCGTAAAGGCCAGCAGGCAACGCAGATTAATGTCGAGATGGGCTATGGTTCATACGATACCAGCAACAGCTTGCTTGGCATCTCAGGTGCACATGGCAACAGCAACTATAATCTACAGCTCTCTCAGCTCAAGTCGGATGGTTTTAGTGCTTTAAAAAATAACGATCCAGATAGAGATGGCTACCGAAACCAATCATTTTCTGCCCAGCTTGGGTACCAGCTTAGCAGCAATCTAAAGCTGGGGGTCAACATCCTGCATGCTGACGGGAATAATGAATATGACGGATATTTTGCAACCAATGACTACAGCACAGATTTTGTGCAGCAATCTATCAGTGGCAAGCTGGAATATTCCCCCACAGCATGGTGGGACATCTCATTCTCACTGGGTGAAACCAAGGATGAAACCACCAATCTCACCAATGGAAACATCACCTCCTTCTTTGATACAGAACGACGCCAGGCCGTCTGGCAAAATAACTTTTTCATTGATGAGGAGGCCATCCTGACTCTGGGAACGGATTTTTTGCGTGATAAGGTCGATGTCAGCAACACCTACAGTGAAGACAAGCGAGATAGCAGCGGCTATTTTGTCCAGTATCAGAGAGGCTTTGGAGCCCATAATTTTGTGCTCGCGCTGCGCTATGATGATAATGATGCCTTTGAAAACAGCAACACCGGTAATATTGCCTGGGGATATAACCTTTCAAACAGCCTGCAGCTTAACGCATCCTATGGTACGGCCTATAAAGCGCCTACCTTTAATGATCTCTATTATCCCATGTCTGGCAACCCTGATCTCTCTCCTGAAAAGTCCAAAAGCCTGGAGCTGGGTCTGAAAGGTAAGCAGGGATGGGGGCATTGGAACCTGAACGCCTTTCGAACCAGCATCAAGGATTTGATTGCCTGGGCTCCAATATCCCCAGGCAGTTGGACCTGGCGTCCACAAAATGTCAACAGGGTGCGCATCAAGGGGCTTGAAGCCAGCATCAACACGGCACTGGCGGGCTGGGATATTGCCGCTAATCTAACGATGCTCGACCCACGCGACAGAGCAACCAATAAGGTGCTGGTGAAGCGCCATAAGCGAGTCCTGCGGGTCGATGCTGACCGCAGCTTTGGCAAAACCCATATTGGTGCGACGCTACAGGCACGCAGCTACAGCTACAACGATGCTCAAAACAGCCAGCGAGTCAGTGGATTTGGCACGGTTGATCTACGCGCCAGCCATCAATTGGCACCAAGCTGGCGGATCAAAGCAGAGATCAGCAATCTCTTTGACAAGGATTATGAGGCCATTAAAGGTTATAACACAGAAGAGAGAGCTATTTTTGCCAGCATCTCCTATCAATCAAAATGATAGGATTCGGAAGCGGGGCTTCAGGCGAAGCCCCGCTTCCGAAAAACCTATGCATAGATCACTCTTCATCACTTTATTGCTGCTCATCTTCCCGCTCTGTAGTCAGAGCGCTGACCAACCCAGCCGTGTCGTCTCCATCAGCCTCTGTACCGATCAACTGCTGCTGCTGTTGGCTGATCCCTCGCAGATTGCCTCCATTAGCTATCTTGCCCTGGAGCCAAACAGCTCCTTTATGGCCCAACAGGCAGCGCACCACCCCGTCAATCACGCCAAGGCTGAAGAGCTGCTAACCCTTAAGCCGGATTTGATCCTGGCCAGCGAATACTCTGACCGGGCATTGGTCAGCCTGGTGCAAAAACTGGGTCTTCTGGTAGAGCGCTTTCCGCTCCCCTCCAGCATTCAAGGCATTCAAGAGAATATCAGCCGCATGGCCCGGTTGCTGGGGCAAGAGGAGCGCGGGCAGCAGCTGATTCAACAGATGAAGCAGCGGCTTGAACAGATTGCCCAGCAGCAACCTGCGGTGCGCCCCAAGGCGCTCTTCTACCAACCCAACGGCTATACCAGTGGGGAGAACACCCTGCAAAACACCGCCCTGCAGCTGGCGGGCTGGCGGAATCTGGCAGCTGAGCTGGGCATCCAGGGCTACCGTGCCATTGATATTGAGGCGCTGCTGCTGGCCGAGCCTGAACAGCTCTTCACCTCACCCTATGCTCCGGGTTCACAATCACGGGCGCAACAGCAGCTCTTACACCCGGCACTCAAGCGAGTGACTGCAGGCAGGGAGATGATTGAGATTGACTACAAACAGTGGATCTGTGGTGGCCCTATGATTGCCGATGCGGTGGAGCAGCTGCACCAGAGTCTGCCACCATGAGGCAGCCCCTGCCACTCACCCAAAAACGGCTGACCGGTGGGCTTTTGCTGATACTGGCGGCGCTGTTTCTGCTCTCTCTTTTTATCGGCTCCAACCCTATTTCACTGTTTCAGGCGATGAGAGATGCGCTGCTGGATACGCCATCCGTCATTGCCATGATCCTTACCGAGATTCGCCTGCCACGTACCCTGATTGCAGTGGTAACCGGTGCCACCCTCGGCCTTTGCGGTGCAGCCATGCAGGGGCTGCTGCGTAATCCGCTGGCCAGTCCCGGACTGATCGGCAGCGCCAGTGGTGCGGCACTGGGTGCTGTCTGCATGCTCTACTTTGGTCTGAGCAGCACACTGCCGATGGCACTGCCTGCCGGTGGTGTTATCGGCGCGCTGGCCGCCACCCTGCTGGTCTACCTGCTGGCCGGGCGTGATGCCGGAACCCTAACCCTGATCCTGGCGGGTGTTGCGATAAATGCCATGGCACTGGCGCTGATTGCCCTGCTGCTCAATCTGGCACCCAGCCCCTATGCAGTGAGGGAGATCGTGCTCTGGATGATGGGCTCCATCGCCAACCACAGCATGGCGGATTTTCAGATCATGCTGCCCGGCATCCTGCTCGGCTGGTTTCTGCTGATGGGCACTGGCCGCTCACTGGATGCCCTGACCCTGGGTGAAGAGACCGCCACCACCATGGGTTTCAGCCTGCCGCTGCTGCGCTGGCGCATCTTTATCGCCATCGCCCTGGCGGTGGGTTCGGCCATCTCCATCACCGGCTCCATCGGCTTTATCGGGCTGGTGGTGCCGCACCTGCTGCGGCCACTGGTCAACCATCAACCCTCCAGGCTGCTGCTGGCCAGCGCCATTGGTGGAGCCATTCTGCTGCTGGCAGCTGACATCTGCGTTCGGCTGTTCCCGGCTGGAACAGATATTAAAGTGGGCGTGCTTACCTCGCTGGTCGGTGCCCCCTTCTTTCTCTATCTGATCATCAAAAGCAGGCGCTACCAGCTATGAAACGACTGGCTGCACAACAGCTCTCTCTCTCACTGGGTGGGCAGCAGATCCTGCAATCACTCTCATTTGAGCTACAGAGCGGCGAGATGCTGGGGCTGATCGGCCCTAATGGCGCAGGTAAAACCACCCTGCTGCGCCTGTTGGCAGGGCTGCTCAGCCCCGACAGTGGCAGCATCACGCTGGATGATCTCAGCTACAGCAGGCTCTCCCATCAGCGACGCGCCAAAAAGATCGCCTATCTGGCTCAAAGTGGCACCGCACACTGGCCAATGAGTGTGGAGCGGATTGTGGCGCTGGGCCGTCTGCCGCATCTCTCAGATTGGCAAAAGCCGGGGGATAATGACCGGCGCATCATCCAGCAAGTCATAGTTCAAACTGATCTCAGAGGTTTTGAGCAGCGGCAGTTTGATACCCTCTCCGGCGGTGAATGTGCCCGTGTGCTGCTGGCGCGTGCCCTGGTGGCTGAGCCTGAGATTCTGCTGGCCGATGAGCCGGTCGCGGCGCTGGATCTGACCCATCAGCTGGAGATGATGGCCCTGCTCAAACAGTTCTGTAGCCGGGGAGGTGCCGTGGTGGTGGTGCTGCATGATCTGCGCCTGGCAGCCCACTACTGCCATAGGCTGCAACTGTTGATGCATGGCCGTGAGCTCGCCAATGGCAGCCCTGCTGAGGTGCTGTCTGAGCCGCATATTGCGCAGGCATTTGGCATCCGGCTGCGTGAGGGTTCCGGTTCTATCGGCACCGCTTTTACATTGCCGTGGGAGTGCATACCGGCAGAGCTGCCATCCCCATAGCTTATGCCGTCTCACCAGGACAGGCAGGGCTATTGAATCATGCAGTGTTACGGTAGAATCAGGCGCTGAAAAATTAATAGCCGTGTTGCGGTGAAACGCCCTTTAGGGGTAGAGACGGGAAAAGAAGCTATGATCAACTGGAAAGCAATCATATTCGGCTGGATCACTACAGTGCTTGCCGGCCTGATGAATAATCTGATATTTGTCCTTATTGCGGCCTATATTGCCAACTCAAAAAGCACTTCGTTGCTAGCAGAATATGGCGATCCCCTGTCGTATGCCGTAGGGATATTCGGGCTCTTTATTGCTATGGCCTTTGGGGGTTTCGTGACGGCCTTTTTCGCTCGGGAGCGGGTGGTTCTGCATGGCGTGATAGTGGGCTTTTTAGCCAGCACCACCTCGCTGGCACTGTCGGCTCATGTCGGGGAGCTAAGCTTTGTCAGCTTACTGTTTGTGGTTTTTGCAACCCTTTTTACCGTCATTGGCTGCCTCACCTGGGACAAGTTCTCAATCCATACACCAAAGGCAAAGCAGATCGGCTGAGTGAAAATGCTGGTTATCCAGCCGGGCTTTTCACTTGGGCATGTTCAGCAAACCCGGCGCCTGCCTCCGTGTAGATGTTGAATACAGTGGTTGCACCGGCCTGGAGCAGCCGCTCCTCCTCATCGGAGTATCTTGCGGTTGCAGCAATGCGCCCAGGGAAGGCAATTGCCTGTAGTTGCTCCAGCGCATCCAGGTTGGCTCCCAGGTTTGGCAGTGCCAGCATGACCAGTTCAATGCCGTGATCCTGCTCTATCTTGTCCCAAAAGTCGGCATCACTGGGGTCTCCATGCAAAACCTTGTGCCCCATCATCTGTAGCCCTTTCACCAGCTCTGCGTCAAAGTCGATACCCACCACGGTTTCACCATAGAGTTCACGCATTCTGTGGTATGCGCCGCTGCCCACCCGGCCCATACCAAAGATGGCGATCGTGGCACCCTGGGTATTCAGCAGCATGTCATCTGGCAGCCGCTTTTCACTCTGAAACCTCAGCCAGAAATTTCTGTATGCGCCATAGATTCTGTTATCGCCACTGTTCAGTGGTGCTGCAATAACAAAGGAGAGTGAGAGCGCAATGGCAATAACGACCAGCCATTCGGCATCCATCCAGCCGTTGCTTACCCCGATTGCAGCGACAATCAGGCCAAATTCACTGTAGTTGGTCAGGTTCAAAGAGGCCAGCAGGGCGGTTCGCGCCCGCAGTTTAAAGCGGGTCATCAATGCAAAAAAGAGTGCTGATTTGATGAAGATAAAGGGCACCAGCAGCAGTCCGATCAGCAGCAGCTCCAGTGAGAGCTGACCCGACATGCCGATGGAGAGGAAAAAGCCCACCAGGAAGAGATCTTTGAAGCCAAGCATGGTTTTGGCCATCTCCACCGATTTGGGGTGGGTTGAGATCAGCACTCCAATGATGAGTGCCCCCAGATCATCCTTTACCCCAGCCATCTCAAATAGCTCTGCACCGCCCAATGCCAGAACCAGGCCGTACAGGATCAGCAGTTCACCATGCCCTGTTTTCTCTAGCATACGGTGCAGCAGAGGGCGTAGTGGGATGAGCAGAAAGAGCAGCAGTGCCCAGAGTGAGGGGAGTGCCCCTGTCGATGCTGCCAGAAAGATAACCGCAGCCAGATCCTGCATCACCAGGATGCCGATAGCGATCCGCCCATGCAGGGAGTTCATCTCATCTTTATCCTCCAGCACCTTGACCACAAACACGGTGCTGGAGAAGCTCAAGGCAAAGGCGAGCATCAGTGAAAATTTGAGATCCAGGGTAGAGAAGAGCGACACGCCCATTACCGCCAGCCCAAAGATGGCAATTCCAAAGAGGACGATGATGGTTGAGGTGTGCAGTGCCGTCACTGCCCAGACCTGCGGCCTCAGCAACATCTTCAGGTTCAGCTTCAGGCCAACGGTGAAGAGCAGCAGGGTGATGCCCAGGTCGGCGAGTTTATGCAGCATCTCCCCGCTTGCGGTGCCCAGGTAGTTGAGTATAAAACCGGCGGCTAGAAAACCGACCAGGGGTGGCAGGCTCACCAGCCTTGCCAGGAAGCCCATGAAAAAGGCCAGGGTGATCCAGGCAACGTCTCCCAGTGCGATGGCGACCCATGCAAAATCCATCATCTGTTTCGCCTCATACACCGCATAAAATATCTCTCCAGTTCAATCAAAAAAGCATGTTGTCATCTACCCCAGGGAAAAAGAGCCAATGTCTCTCGCATCAGGATAGCGGAGATAGAGGCGTTCGCCAAACAGGATGAGAGAAAGACCGGAGGCCTTTCCATTGATTGTCTGTCTCGGGTCAGGATGCCCGGCTAATGCCACAGGCCGGTGATGCGCCAGCGTGGTGGCCGTTCTATCCTGTTTGTAAATGCCGGATCAGGTGTAAATTCCAGCCGTGGCTGTAGTGGAATGGATCCTTCCTGGAGAGGTTGTCGGAGCTCCATCAGGCGGCGTATTCGCTCCTCTGTAGGGGGGTGGGTGCGCAGCAGTGAGGGCTCCGGGATGCGCCGTCCGGGCAAAAAGATGCGCTCCATGAAGCGGCCGGAGTGCTGTTCGATTTTAGCCAGGGCTTGGGCAAGCCCTTCCGGATCAGCCGTCAGCCGGGCGGCATTGAGATCGGCATCGTATTCACGGGTACGGGATAGCCCCAGCTGTGCCAGGGCGCTCAGGTTCGGGGCGAAGATGAGGATCAGGATGGCAAGCCAGTCGATGCCGATACCCGACAGGAGAATCAACGGCAGGTTGAGGATGAGCAGAAACTGACCAAACAGGGAGAGCATGCTGGTCAGGCGGCTGAACATATCGGCCACGCCCATGACCCAGGTGTCATTGTTGCGGATATGACTCACCTCATGCGCCAGTACAGCGATAGTTTCACGGGTGTTCAGTGCCTGTAGCAGGCCGTCGGTCACGGCGATGGAGGCTTCATGTTGCCGCCCCACGGTGAAGGCGCTAAGCATGCTGCTGGGGATGTAATAGAGTGTTGGAACCCTGGGCAGCTCAGCACGGCGTGCAAGCTCAATCAATGCAGAGTGGAGTGCCGGTGCCTGGCTGGGGGTCAGGCGGGTGGCGCGATACATGCGCATGATCAGCTGTGGGGTGACGACCGGGTTGATCAGTAACAGGGCGGCTCCCAGCAGCAATAGCAGGAAAATACCGTCACTGCCCCACAGCATCCATCCCAACAGAGCCAGAAAACCAGCCATGACAGCAAACAGCAGCAGAGAGTGCAGCCGGTTGCTGAGCGAGTGTCGAAGCCAGATGTGGGGGTTCATTATCTGCTACTGGCTCAATGCATGCAGTTGTGAGCGCAAGCTCTCGACCTCCTCTACCAGATCCAGCACCAGGGCGGCTCCTGCGAGGTTGATGCCCAGATCCCGTTGCAGGCGCAAGGTGGTGTGTGCCCGATGCAGGCAGGCCCCAGAGAATCGCCAGTGGGCAATATCACTGCCGACCGGCTCCAGAATGCCCTCATCCACCAGCTCGATGATCCATTCGGCATGGACCGTACAGGCACGACTCAGCTCGCCAAGGGTCAGGCTACTCTCTTCATCCAGCAGCAGGCCGGTTAGAACCTCTTTTCCAATATTCATCTATACCCCCAGTTTGGCACGTGGATTGAATGCCAGCTCCTGCTCCATTTTACGATAGAGCGCCTTGGCCTGATCACTCTCTGCCGGTGGCAGGGTGATCTGCAATATCACATAGAGATCACCGGCCGGTTTGCCGGGGATGCCCCGTCCCTTCAGGCGCAACTTGTGCCTGGAGACCGATCCGGCTGGAATCTTCAGATCGACGACACCTCCAGGCGTCGGCACCTTCACCTTTGCCCCCAGTGCCGCCTCCCAGGGTGCGATGGGCAGATCCAGGTAGATATCCCGCCCTTCAACGCGATAGAGGGGGTGTGGTTTGATCTCGATCTGAAGGTAGAGGTCGCCGCTCCCCCCTTTGCCCGACCCTGCTGCCCCCTGACCGGCCAGACGGATTCGTTGCCCGGCCTTGACCCCTTTTGGAATGCGCACGTTCAGGGTGCGTTCATGGGTGGTCAGGTGCCCCTGCTCATCCAGCTTGGGGGTGCGCAGGGTGATGCTGCGGGTGGCCCCGTGATAGGCATCTTCGAGGTCGATGGATACCTTGGCATGGTGATCCTCGCCACGGGCATGAAATGGCTGCTGGCTGCTGCGGGCGCGGCTGAAGTCATGGCCAAAGAGGGACTCAAAAAAGTCACTGTAGGCCGAGGCATCGCCATCGGTGAAACCACCGCCGCTGAACTCAAAACCGGCATCCCAGTCAGGGGGTGGCTTGAAATCCTGTCCAGCCTTCCAATTGGCACCAAGCTGATCATAGGCGACCCGCTTCTCCGGGTCTTTCAGCACCTCATAGGCCTCGCCTACCTGCTTGAACTTCTCTTCGGCGTCCTTCTCCTTGCTGACATCGGGATGGTACTTGCGCGCCAGTTTTCGATAGGCGCGTTTGATCTCATCCTGGGTGGCCTCTTTCTTGACCCCCATAATCTTGTAATAGTCTTTATACTCCATCTGTTACCCCAGTTAAGTGGAATGGTCGTATCTGGCTGTGTTGCCTGTAGTATGCCTTTTTCACCCGTTGCATGTAACAATAGATGGTGCCGGTAACGGCATGAACAACCCTGAGAGAATAAATACCCACTATGCTGCGCCTGATTATATTCCTGTTTTCTCTGTTATGGATACCGGCGCAGACGCTGGCGGTAGATCCCGTTGAACCCGGACGTATACAGGAGCGGATCAAGACCCTGGAAGAGGCTGTGGGTGGCAGCGAGGCAGAACGAAATCTGGAGATTGGCTACTACCGGGATGCAGCCAAGTCGTTACAGTCAGCAGACGAGTTCAGTGCCAGAGCAGAAGAGTTTAAGCAGGCAATCGTTGCGGCGCCCAAGCAGACAAAGAAGATTCGCAGCCAACTTGGCAAGCTGGCCAGGGCGTCCGCCAAAGGCACAGTGGCCAACCTGTCGAAACGCTCGATTGCCAGCCTGGAACAGCAGATTGCGCAAGACAAGACAAAAATCAGCAGTATCAGTAGCAAACTTACCGAGCTGAGCCAGGCGCTGGGTGTGCTGCAAGGTCGACCTGACGCCAGCCGTGAGGCTCTGGCGCTTGCCAACTCCCATCTGGAGGAGGTGGAGAGTCAACTGCGCAGGCCCACGGCTGCGGGCGTGGTGCCTGAGGTTGCAGAGGCGGCACAGGTGGCGCTGGAGGCGCGGCGGCGCGCACTGGCCGCAGAGATCGACATGCTCAAGCTGGAGCGTTTGAGTCATGAGCCACGACTGGAGCTGTTGAAGGCAAAAACAGCACTGCTTGAGCAGCAGCTCAATATTGCAAGAGCTGCGGAGCAGGCCGCGCAAGAGGAGATCAACCGCCGCCATGCCCAGGAGGCGGAAAAGGCAGAGAGGCTGACCGCAAAGGCGGAAGAGTGGACGGCGGGGATGCACCCGCTGTTGCAGGCCGCTGCGGAGAAAAATACCGCACTCAGCCAGCGCTTGAGTGAGTTGGGGAGAGCCAATGAGATAGCCACGCAGCGGCTGAAAAAGAGCCGTGCCCAGCTCCAGCAGATCGACCACAATTATCAGCGGCTGCTGCAGCAGCTGGAGATCTCTGCGGTGGATAAAACCGTGGGCGAATTCATGCGCTCCCAGCGCAGCAGTCTGCCAGACCCCTCCTACTACGAGCGGAGGAAGATACGGCGGGCAAGGGAGCTTGCGGAGGTTCGCATGGCCCAGTTCCGGCTGCAGGAGCAGCAGAGCGGGCTGGCGGATCTGGAGCAGGCTGCCGCAGCCATTTTAACGAAGGCTGAACAGGAGCTGGCAGCGCTCTCTGCGGCGGAGCGCCACGGAATCGAAACGCAGCTGATGCGTCTGCTGAAGGATAGAAAAGGGCTCCTGGATAAGCTCGATAATGTCTACAGCCAGAATGCTAAACTGCTTGGAGATCTTGTCCTCCAGCAGCAGGGACTCATTGCCAAGGTTCAGAAATACCGTGAACTGCTGGATGAGAACCTGCTGTGGGTTGCTAATGCCGAACCGATTGACTGGCACTGGTTTACCCGCTTTGGTGAGCCGTTCTCGGTGCTCTTTTCCGTGCAGAACTGGCTGGCGGCGGGTGGAGAGTGGGGGCGTCTGCTGGCTGATCACTCCCTCTCCTCGGCTGCAATCGGGCTGTTGATCATCATCCTGCTTGGGATGCGGGGGTGGATGCGTGGCAAACTGGCAGATTTTGCAAAGGGCGTGGGCAAGGTGCGTCAGGATCATTTCTCCCACACTCTGGCTGCGTTGGTGATTACGCTCCTGTTGCCTCTTCCCTGGGTCTTGCTGCTGGGTTATAGCGGCTGGCTGCTCCAGGCAGGAGATACCATTGGCTTTAGCCGGGCGGTTGGTTTTGGCCTCTCCGCTGGTGCAGAGGCGCTCTTTATTGTCGGCTTTTTGCGTGCCCTCTATGTCAAGGATGGGCTGGCCGAGAGCCACTTCCGCTGGCGGACCCAGCCGCGGAAGGTGCTGTCGGGGAACCTCTCGTGGCTGCTGCCGGTATCCGTCCTGCTGACAGTGCTGGTCGCCATGACCGAAGCAGCACCCGCAGCACTCTACCGGGACAATCTTGGCCGGCTGGCCTTTATGGTTGGGCTGCTGCTGGTGCTTCTCTTTATCTGGCGAGTGCTGCGGCCAAGTGCCGGGGTGCTGGGTGGAGGCGCTGCCGAAGGGCTTAGCGGCTGGCGCTGGCAGATCCGCTACCTCTGGTATCCCCTCTTGCTCTCGATGCCGCTGCTGCTTATCGCACTGGCCGCTGAAGGGCACTACTACACCAGCCTGCGTCTGTCGGGGCTGATCTTTTATCCCATCCTGGTCGTAATCCTGGCCTTTCTGCTCTATCTCCTTGCGGTACGCTGGCTGCTGGTCGCTCAGCGACGGCTGGCGCTCAAGCGTGCCCTGGCGAAAAGGCAGGCGGATCAGGAGGCGCGAGCGGCAAGGGAGGCAGCCGGGCAGGCCGGAGAGATCGTTCCTGAGAGTCTGGAGATGCCGGAGATCGAGATCCAGACCATCAATGAACAGACCCGTAAACTCCTGCGATTGCTGTTGACCCTCTTTGCCTTGATCGGGCTCTGGTGGATCTGGTCGCCGGTGGCTCCGGCCCTCAGCGTGCTGGATGAGATCGTGCTCTGGGAGCGGTTGCTGCCTGGTGCTGAAGGCGGGCGGCTGTTGCCGGTCACCCTGGTCGATGTCGGGCTGGCGCTGTTGCTGCTGCTGGTGACCTTCGTTGCGCAGCGCAACCTTCCCGGGCTGCTTGAGATTGCGGTGCTTCAGCCGCTGGCTCTGGAGCCAGGCAACCGCTATGCCGTGGCAAGTATCAGCCGCTACCTGATTATCACCAGTGGCGTGATTGTGGCCATCGGCTTCATGGGTGTCGGCTGGGATGATCTGCAGTGGCTGGTGGCGGCGGTTGGTGTGGGTCTGGGGTTTGGGCTCAAGGAGATCTTTGCGAACTTCGTTTCCGGCCTTATTATCCTGTTCGAGCGCCCCGTCCGTGTGGGTGATACCGTCACGATTGGAGAGGTGAGCGGCACCGTCTCCCGCATTCAGATACGCGCCACGACCATCACCGACTGGGATAACAAGGAGCTGATCATCCCGAACCAGACCCTGGTGATTGAACCCCTCATCAACTGGACCCTTTCGGATCAGGTCACCCGGATCATATTCATGGTCGGCATTGCCTACGGCTCGGATACAGAGAAGGCCCATCGGATCATGATGGAGACGATCACCGCCAATCCGCTGGTGCTTGAGGAGCCGGGGCCTACTGTCTTTTTCATCGGCTTTGGTGACAGCTCTCTGGATTTTGAGGTACGGGTGTTCGTAAAGGAGCGTATCCTGCGCATGCCTCTAACCCATGAGCTGCACATGGCGCTGGAGAAGGCGCTGCGGGAAGCGGGTATCGAGATCCCCTTTCCGCAACGGGATCTGCACCTGCGCAGTGTTGATCCGGCTGCCGGAATCAACCGCTTTTAGAGTGTCTGCCGGGTAATATCGACAAAGAGTTTGATTTTTTGACCGGGTTGCAGGTACTTGCTGGGCAACGTGTTCCATTTTCTAAGGTCTGCCACAGAGACGTTGAAGCGTGTGGCAATGCGCGACAGTGAGTCGCCTTTGCGAACCCGGTAGTTTACTGAGCTGTGCTTTGCCAGGGGGCTGTTCTGCATGCTGGATGGAAGTGTAGCGATCGTAAGCCTGCTGCCCGGAGTGCTCTTCTTCTTTGTCCAGATCACCAGCTTCTGCCCCGGTTTAAGCAGATCCCTGGGTGCCATGCCATTCCATTTTGCCAGTGTGCGGTGGTTGACCTTGAAGCTGCGGGAGATGTCCCACAGGTTGTCTCCCGCACGCACGGTGTAGCTGATTTTTGTCCCGCTCCTTGAGCTGTTCTGGAGCCTGTTTTTGCGCTGTTGGGCGCTAAAGGCGTAGTGCTCCAGACTTTTGCTTGAGATGGGGATCAGCAGATGCCTGCCTGCCCGGATCTGGGTGCTGCGGATCTTGTTGACCTGCTGTAGCAGTGCCACCGTGGTGTTGTGCCGGTGGGCAATGGCCCCGAGGTTGTCACCACTCTTGATTTTGTAGCGCTTCCAGCGCAGGCGCTTGTCATCACCCAGAGCGGCCAGTTTCTGTTTGAATGGCTCGACCTTATCGACCGGCAGCTGTAGCCGGTGTGGCCCCTGGGGGTCGGTAGCCCAGCGGTTAAATCCCGGGTTGAGGTGGTATAGCTCCTGAATGGTGATCTCCGCCATCTCTGCGGCCAGCGCAAGATCCAGCTGTGCGCCAATATCGACACTGGCAAAGTGTGGTTCGTTCGGGAGCGGGGCAAAGTGGATGCCCAGGCTCTCTGATTGGGCGAGCAGCCGGGCAAAGGCCAGCAGGCGCGGCACGTAGCTTTTGGTCTCGCGCGGCAGATCCAGTGACCAGAAATCGGTCGCCTTGCCCCGCTTTTTGTTCTTCCGTATGGCGCGTGATACGGTGCCAGCGCCGGCGTTATAGGAGGCCAGTGCCAGCTCCCAGTCGCCGTCAAAGCGGTTGGCAAGGGATTGCAGATAGTCCAGCGCCGCCTGGGTGGCCGAGACCACATCGCGTCGGCCGTCGTACCACCAGTTCTGCTTCAGACCGAAGTGTTTGCCGGTGGATGGGATGAACTGCCACAGACCCGCAGCCCTGCCGGGCGAGTAGGCAAAGGGTTGAAAGGCGCTCTCGACGACGGGCAGCAACGCCAGCTCGCTGGGCATATCCCTCTTCTCAATCTCTTCCAGAATAAAATGGAGATAGGGCTGTGCCCGCGTCTGGATGCGTTTTACATAATCGGCATGTGAGGTGAACCATTTGAACTCATGGTCGATGCGTGAGTTGTTGGGGATGGTGAGCTGGTAGCCGGCCAGGGTTCGCTGCCAAAGATCGTGGTGTGCTGCCTCCTCAATAGCGGCTGTAGGCTCCGGGGCTGTTGCCTCAATGGCTGCTGTTGCGGTGTGCGCTTCCGGCTCTTCGGTTGAGAAGTCCGGGGCCGGCTCCAGCACAGGCTCGGTGGGCTCGGTAAAGGCAGTCTCTACTGTGGCAAGCAGCGCCGCTGCCCCTTCTCTATCCGGAGTGCTCTCCGGTTCAGCCTTTGGCGGCAGAGGGTCAGGCGTGAGGCTTGGGAAATTTGCAAAAAGCGAATTGGATACCCCGCCTTTTTGTGGCAATCCCTGGCAGCCTGTCAGGAGCAGGGCGGTGAGCAGGGTCAGACTTTTGCGAAACAGGTGGGCAGGCATCAGATCTCCAGAATTATTTTTTGTGCGGTTTGAGCCGCAGTCGCAGTATAGTGTCGGCGCAGCTGTTACAGGCTGAAGCGAAGCTGTAAAAATTCCGCCGATTATATGGATGTCATCACACTTTTTCCAGCTGACGCCACTTTTTTAAGAAGGTATGCTCGCTCCCAGCCATGAAACGATACACCGCAGATATGACCCAACCCGATTTTCAGCAACGGCTGCATGATTGGCTGCAGCAATCCCCGGGGCAGGTGCTGCTGGAGCAGGAGCAGCAGTGTCTGGAACAGATATTCTCTGAGCTGTTTGGGCACCATCTCGTGCAGCTGGGGGGAGGAGGCTTTGATTTTGACCTCTCGGGGGTGAGCCGCTTTCGCTCCCATCTGGTGCTGGATGCCTGCATGCCGACCCCATCACTGGTGGCGCATGTGCGGGCTGACCCCCTGGAGTTGCCCATACTGTCTGCGACGGTTGATGCTGTTTTGATGCCGCACACGCTCGATTTTTCTGCCGATCCCCACCGCATTTTGCGAGAGGTAGAGCGAATCCTGATACCTGAGGGGCGCGTGGTGATCCTTGGATTTAATCCGCTGAGCCTCTGGGGTCTCTGGCGGCTGTTCAAGCGATCATCAACGGCTATCCCCTGGCAAGGGCGTTTTCTGGGGCCGTGGCGCATCAGTGACTGGCTCTCGCTGCTGGGGTTTGATCTGGAGGTGACGCGACAGCTGATGTTTCGGCCACCGCTGCGGGGGCCGGGGATGATGGCGCGGCTGGAACGGATGGAGAGCATCGGGCAGCGGTTTTGGCCAAGGCTCTCTTCGGTCTATGTGATGCAGGCGGTCAAGCGGGTTTCGACCATGACGATGGTAGGGCCGATCTGGCAGCGCAAGGCCAGTCTGCTGGGGGGGCGAATTATAGAACCAACAACGAGAGAATCGAATGAGTAAAAGGGTAGAGATATATACCGATGGTGCCTGCAAGGGCAATCCCGGCCCAGGTGGCTGGGGGGCGCTGCTGCGCTATAACGATACTGAAAAACAGCTGTATGGTGGTGAGGCGGATACCACCAACAACCGTATGGAGCTGTCGGCGGTCATCTTTGCGCTCAAGGCGCTGAAGCAGGGCTGTGAAGTACATATTACGACCGATTCACAATATGTAAAAAATGGCATTACGCAGTGGATCAGCAACTGGAAGCGTAAGGGCTGGATGACGGCGAGCCGCAAGCCGGTAAAGAATAAGGACCTCTGGCAGCAGCTGGATGCCGAGGTGGCCAGACACCGTGTTGAGTGGGCCTGGGTCAAAGGCCATAGTGGGCACCCGGAGAATGAGCTGGCCGATGAGTTGGCCAACCGGGGAATTGAAACGATAGGCCGCTCGCAGGGGGGGTGATCACAGATGCGTCAGATCGTACTGGATACAGAGACCACCGGACTGGAGCCAAAGCAGGGGCACCGGATCATTGAGATCGGCTGCGTAGAGCTTATCGACCGGAGGCTGACCGGCAACAATTTTCATCAATACCTGCAACCCGACCGTGAGATTGACGATGCGGCGGTTGAGGTGCATGGCATCACCACCGAATTTCTGGCAGACAAGCCGAGATTCGAGGATGTGGCGGATGATTTTATCCGCTATGTCGATGGTGCCGAGCTGATCATCCACAATGCCCCGTTTGATGTGGGCTTTCTCAACGCCGAGCTGAAGCGGGCTGGCCGGGAAGAGGGGGGTCTGGAGTCGCTCTGCAAGATTACCGACACCCTGGTGATGGCCAGAAAAAAGCATCCGGGACAGCGCAACAGCCTGGATGCGCTCTGTCGGCGCTATGAGATAGACAACAGCCAGCGGCAGCTGCACGGTGCCCTGCTCGACTCTGAGATCCTGGCGGATCTCTATCTGGTGATGACAGGCGGGCAGGCTGCCCTCTCGTTTGGCGGCCTTTCAGAAGAGGATGGCGGGTCGGGTGGCGGCGTGGCTATCAGACGCCTCGCCACAGGGCGCAGGCCGCTTGCGGTCGTTCTGGCAACGGAGTCGGAGTGTCGGGCACACGAGCTGCGTCTGGATGCGCTGGACAAGGCCTGTGGCCAGCCCTGTGTCTGGAGGCGGGTTGAGGCAGAGGGTGAATAATCTCAAGATGCAGCATGGCCGCTGTGATGGTAAAAAAAGTGTTTGTTATCAATTAATTAGCCAGATATATTGGATGGCGGTTTGACCTGGGTCGTCTGCCTGGAGTGATCTCGGCGATTGTTCTAAAGCCCCTTTTCTGGTAACTTACAACGCCGTCCAGATCTTTTCCTTTCGCAGCATAATTTAATGACAAAATATATATTTGTTACCGGTGGTGTAGTCTCCTCTTTGGGTAAAGGCATCGCCTCCGCATCCCTTGCTGCACTGCTTGAGGCGCGTGGCCTGAAGGTCACCATGATCAAGCTGGATCCCTACATCAATGTTGACCCGGGCACCATGAGCCCGTTCCAGCATGGCGAGGTGTATGTAACCGAGGATGGTGCCGAGACAGATCTGGATCTCGGCCACTACGAGCGCTTCGTGCGCACCACAATGGGGCGCAACAATAACTTTACCACGGGTCAGATCTACGACAGCGTCATCCGCAAGGAGCGTCGGGGTGACTACCTGGGCGCGACGGTGCAGGTCATCCCGCATATCACCAACCAGATTCGTGACAGTGTGGTGCTGGGTGCAGGTGATGCCGACATTGCGCTGGTTGAGATCGGCGGCACCGTCGGCGATATTGAATCCCTGCCGTTTCTTGAAGCCATTCGTCAAATGTGCGTGGAGCTGGGGCATGCCAACGCCCTCTTTATGCATCTGACGCTGGTGCCCTATATTGCCACTGCGGGCGAGATCAAAACCAAACCGACACAGCACTCGGTCAAGGAGCTGCGTTCGATCGGCATCCAGCCGGATATTCTGCTGGCCCGCTCAGAGCGCCCCCTGCCGGACGCTGAGCGCCGCAAGATAGCCCTCTTCACCAATGTGCAGGAGGAGGCGGTGATCTCCTGTGTCGATGCCGATAACATCTATCGTATCCCCGCCCTGCTGCATGCCCAGAATCTGGATGAGATTGTGGTGCGCCACTTGGGGCTCAATGTGCCACCGGCTGATCTCTCCGAGTGGAACCGGGTGATCGAGCGGCTGGAAAATCCTGATGGCGAAGTAACGATCGCCATGGTCGGCAAATACATGCATCTGACCGAGGCCTACAAATCGCTCTCTGAGGCGCTGAGCCATGCCGGTATGCACACCCGGACGCGGGTCAATATCCGTTATGTGGATTCGGAACAGATCGAGCAGGAGGGGGCGGCTTGTCTGGATGGGATGGATGCCATTCTGGTTCCCGGCGGGTTTGGCGAACGCGGTGTTGAGGGCAAGATTGCAGCGGTAAAATATGCGCGTGAAAAGCGCATCCCCTACCTGGGTATCTGCCTGGGCATGCAGGCGGCGGTTGTGGAGTATGCGCGTAATGTGGCCGGGCTTGAAGGTGCGCAGAGCACCGAGTTTGATAAGCATACGCCGTACCCGGTTATTGCGCTGATTACCGAATGGCTGAATGCCGATGGAAAACTGGAAGCCCGCGATGCCGATTCCGATCTCGGTGGCACCATGCGGCTGGGTGGGCAGGAGTGCCGGCTGCAGGCCGACAGCCGCTCGCGGGCGCTGTATGGCAAGGATACGATCACCGAGCGCCACCGCCACCGCTATGAGTTCAATAATCAATATCTGGAGGCTCTGAAAAAGGCTGGCCTGCGGATTGCCGGCACCTCACTGGATGGCAAGCTGGTCGAGGTGGTCGAGATCCCCGATCACCCCTGGTTTATCGCCTGCCAGTTCCATCCGGAGTTTACCTCCACCCCCCGTTATGGCCATGCGCTCTTTTCAGGCTTTATCCGGGCGGCGCGTGAACAGCAGAAGCGCGCAGGCTGACCGATGAATATCTGTGGATTTGAGGTGGGGCTGGAGCACCCCCTGTTTCTGATTGCGGGGCCCTGCGTGATCGAAAGTGAGCAGATGAGCATCGACACGGCGGGACAGCTCAAAGAGATTACCGCTGAGCTGGGTATCCCCTTTATCTTCAAATCCTCTTTTGACAAGGCCAACCGCTCATCCCTTTCAGGGTTTCGCGGGCCGGGACTCGAAGCGGGGCTGCGTATCCTGGAGAGGGTGCGCACCGAGGTGGGCGTACGGGTGCTGACCGATGTCCACACCGATACCCCGCTGGGCGAAGTGGCCGATGTGGTGGATGTGTTGCAGACCCCGGCCTTTCTCTGTCGCCAGACCGATTTTATCCAGGATGTGGCGCGTCAGGGCAAGCCGGTCAACTATAAAAAAGGGCAGTTCCTGGCACCCTGGGATATGCAGCAGGTGATTGCCAAGGCGAAGAGCGAAGGCAATGATCAGCTGATGGTCTGCGAGCGTGGTGTCTGCTTCGGCTACAACAACCTGGTGGTGGATATGCGCTCGCTGGCGGCCATGCGAGATACAGAGTGCCCCGTGGTATTTGATGCGACCCATTCGGTGCAGCTGCCGGGCGGGCAGGGCAGCAGCTCCGGCGGTCAGCGGGAGTATGTGCCGGTGCTGGCCCGGGCGGCCGTGGCGGCGGGGATTTCAGGCCTCTTCATGGAGACCCACCCCAACCCGGCGCAGGCGCTCTGTGATGGTCCCAACTCCTGGCCGCTGGATCAGATGAGGCCGCTGCTGGAGACCCTGATCGAGCTGGATCAAGTGGTGAAGCGGCAGGAGCTTATTGAGGCCTCAGTTTTTACCTAAATCCTGCAAGTGATCGTGCTTGCAGAGTTTAGGTTTTAGTTTATAACGAGTTAGGATGAGATTATGTCAGAGATTATTGATGTTCGAGCACGCGAGATTCTGGATTCACGGGGCAACCCAACCATTGAGGCGGATGTTGTCACCGCCGATGGTGCCATTGGCCGTGCGGTTGCCCCTTCTGGTGCCTCAACCGGTTCGCGTGAGGCGCTGGAGCTGCGCGATGGTGACAAAAGCCGCTATGGCGGCAAGGGCGTGCTGAACGCAGTTGCCAATGTGAATGGCGAGATATGTGATGCCCTGATGGGTATGGAGGTCACCGATCAGGCTGCGCTGGATGGCCTGCTCATCGAGCTGGATGGTACGGAAAATAAAGAGAAGCTGGGTGCCAATGCCATGCTGGCCGTCTCTCTGGCGGCTGCCCATGCAGCAGCCCAAGAGCGTGAGTTGCCGCTCTACCGTTCGCTCTGCGATGGCCCCTACCGCCTGCCGGTGCCGATGATGAACATCATCAACGGTGGCGCACATGCCGCCAACAGCGTGGATCTGCAGGAGTTTATGATCCTGCCGGTGGGTGCTCCGTCATTCCGTGAAGCGGTGCGTTATGGTGCAGAGGTATTCCATGCGCTGCAGAAGGTGCTGACTGTGCGTGGCCTCTCCACCTCGGTGGGCGATGAGGGCGGCTTTGCCCCGGATCTGAGCTCCAATGAGGAGGCCTGCGAGGTGATCCTCGAAGCGATCAAAAATGCAGGTTACGAAGCAGGTAAGGATATCTACCTTGGCCTGGATGTGGCCAGCTCTGAATTCTACAAGGATGGCGTCTACGATCTGGCCTCTGAAGGGCGGCAGTTTGATGCAGCGGGTTTTGCGGACTATCTGGTCTCACTGGTTGATAAATACCCCATCATCTCTGTCGAGGATGGCATGGACGAGAGTGACTGGGAGGGCTGGAAGATATTGACTGAAAAGCTGGGTGACCGGGTGCAGCTGGTGGGTGATGACCTCTTTGTGACCAATACCCGCATCCTGCAACGCGGCATAGATGAACATATCGCCAACTCCATTCTGATCAAGTTCAACCAGATCGGCACCCTGACAGAGACCCTGGCGGCGATCAAGATGGCGCACGATGCAGGCTTCAGCGCTGTGGTATCACACCGCTCGGGTGAGACGGAAGATACCACCATTGCGGATTTGGTGGTGGCAGCCAATACCGGCCAGATCAAGACCGGCTCCCTCTGTCGTTCAGACCGTGTTGCCAAATACAACCAGCTGATGCGTATCGAGGATCAGTTGGGCGAAGACGCCGTCTATGCCGGGCGGGGGGCATTCCGCGGGCTTTGACAATGACATAGACAAGGGCTCTGACAGGTGCGAAAAATTATCGGGGTTCTTATTGTGCTGCTGTTGCTGTTGCAGTATCGGCTGTGGGTGGGCGAGGGCAGCCTGGCCGAGGTGAGCAACCTCAAACGGGAGATCGCCACGCAACAGCAAGAGCTGGCGCAACTGCGCCAGCGAAACCGCGCCTTGATGGCTGAGGTGCAGGACCTCAAACAGGGGCTTACCGCAGTGGAAGAGCGCGCCCGCAGCGAGTTGGGGATGATTCGCAAAGGCGAAACCTTCTACCAGATCATCGAGCCGGAAGAGCAATCAAAAGAGCAACGTGAGCAATAGCAAAACCTATTGGGCAGTAGTGCCTGCAGCGGGCGTGGGACGGCGTATGGGCAGCGACATCCCCAAACAGTACCTCCTGCTCAATGGCCGGCGGGTCATCGAACATACGTTGCAACGGCTGCTGGATCATCCACAGATCAGGCAGACCCTGGTGGCGCTCTCACCGGATGACGAATGGTGGCCGGATACCGACTATGCCAGCCATGCCGATGTGATCAGCGTGGATGGCGGTGCTGAACGTTGCTACTCCGTGCTTAATGCGCTGAATCGGCTGAGTGAGATAGCCGCAGAGGATGATTGGGTTTTGGTGCATGATGCCGCCCGTCCCTGTCTGCGTAGCAGCGATATTGATGCGCTGATTGAACAGCTGAATAGTCATCCAGTAGGGGGCATCCTGGGGATGCCGGTCAGAGATACCATGAAGCGTGCCGATGAGTCAGGGCAGATCGCAGAGACGGTCTGCCGAGAGGGGCTTTGGCACGCCTTTACACCGCAGATGTTTCGTTTGAGTCTGTTGCGCAGCGCGCTGTCACAAGCGCTTGAGCAGGGCATGCAGGTGACGGATGAGGCCAGTGCGATGGAGTTGGCCGGGTATTCCCCCAGGCTGATAGAGGGGCGCCCGGACAATATCAAGATCACGCGGCCAGAGGATCTGGCACTGGCTGCGTTCTACCTCCAGTGAAATTGCTTGCTGGTGCAGCAGTGAAACTATGGGTCTATGCCATATTGAGTGGGTAGCCCAGCTATTCTTTAGACACAGAGAATACAGAGGCCACAGAGTTATCTTTAGAGTCAACAACACTCTTCACCCTGTAAACAGGGGGAGCTATCACCTGTAACTGATTCTCTTGCAAGCGGTAAATTACGTTATAAAACATCATGTTAATCTGTAATTTATTTTACTGGCAGACGTAAAGCCTGCCTGCATTTTTTGCTATCAGCAGCGTAAAATCAAACCCTCAGAGGCTAAATCTCTACGCTCTCTGTGGTCTCGGCAACTGCTCCTGCGTCGCCTAAAGCGCCTACTTTTGGTGCTCTACCACCTATATCCATATAGGCGTCTGTGTCAATTCGTTACCCACTCGATATGGCATAGACTCGAAATCGAAATATTATGGAGGGAAAAACCTTATCTGCCCGGTGAAATCTCCATTTTCATCGACCTCAAAGTCGTGGCAAAGGAAGCATGCGAGTGCGCTCTCTGGGATCGCCCCCGAATTCTGTAGCAACTCTATTCGGGCGTGGTCTCTGTCTGGCCAGAAAGTGGCGTTGCCATGGCATTTGATGCAATCCCTTTCGGCTGTGATATCTATGCCATAGTCGGTCATGGTGGATGTGTGGCAGGTCATGCAGTCATAGAGGCCATCGCTATCTGTTTCTGCGTTGGGTGCTGCCGAGCCCTTTATCTCGGTATTATGCAGCAGGTGGTGGGCGTCGGAGTTGGAGCTTTTCAGGAACAGCTGCTTCCGATGGTTATCATGGCAGGTGCGGCAGTTTTCTATCGCCCCCTCGGGATCCAGATTGTAATCCGTAAAAGCAAAAACGCCGGTTGGGATCATCAGCCCGATCAGCAGCAGTGTTAAAGCAAGGGTCTGGTTTTAATTCATTTTATCATGCCCTTATTGTTGTTAAGTGGTTAGCGGAATGGGCTGCCTGTGAGCATCAATAGGGGTGGCAGCAGAAGCATCTTGAGCAGATAGAGCCCCAGAATGACCAGCATCGGTGAGAGATCCAGCCCGGAGATGGGTGGGATGAGCCGGCGCGCCGGGCGCATGATTGGGTCGGTAAGGCTGTTGATAACACCTATGACAGGGTTGTATGTGCCGGGGTTGATCCAGCTGATGACAACCTGAATCAGGATGGCAAAGAGAAAGACATTAATAGCCAGGTCAACGAGCTGAGGTACTGCCCAGAGCATGGGGCCGATGGGGTTGAAAATGCCGCTTGTGATCAGAATAACCAGCATCAGCTCCAGGGTTTTAAGCAGCCACATTAAGACGATGGCGGAAAAATCCAGCCCGCCAAGCCCAGGGATAATGCGGCGCATAGGGCGCAGAGCGGGGGTTGTGACCTTGACGATGAACTGTGATAGCGGGTTGTAGAAATCAGCCCTGGCCCACTGCAGAAGAAAGCGCAGCATAACCACCAGGATGTATAGCCCGAATAGTGTCTGGATGAGAAAGACCAGCGGATTGGTAAGGTAGCTGCTATCCATCATGAATCCTTTAACATCTCTGATAACTCTATGGATCGGTCGCGGGCGTCGGTCAGCGCCTGTTTGAACAGTGGCAGAAGATCGCCCTCATTCAAGGTCTTTAGTGCAGACTCGGTTGTGCCGCCGGGCGAGGTGACGCGCTGGCGCAGCATGGCGGGGCTCTCTGTGCTCTCCATGGCCATCTTGGCGGCACCCAGGGCGGTCTGCAAGGTGAGCAGCCGGGCAGTATCGGCAGGGATGCCCAGTTCGATGCCCGCAGCCTCCATCGCCTCCATTACCAGGAAGAAGTAAGCCGGGCCACTGCCGGAGAGGGCGGTAACCGCATCCATCAACTCTTCATTGTCTACCCAGCGGGTCAGCCCCACCGCGCGCATGATGGACTCGGCCAGATCCCGTTGTGCGGTGGATACCTGTGGGCTGGCGTGCAGCACGATGGCTCCGGTCTGGATCATGGCGGGGGTGTTGGGCATGGTGCGTACTAAAGAGAGATTGCCCCCCAGCCACTCTTGCAGGTCGATCTCCCGGATGCCGGCGGCAACGGAGATCACCAGTGGTTTTGTCTGCTGTAGCGCGCTGGCCAGTGAGCGAGCAGCGGACTGCATGGCCTGTGGTTTGACTGCCAGTATTACGATCTCTGCATTGGCGGCAGCCTGGGCATTTTCCGATGTGGATTTGATCCTGAAATGGGCTGCCAGGGATGCCAGTTTCTCGGCATCAGGGTCGCTGACTGATATCTGCTGTGGGTCGTAGCCGCCGCTGATCAGGCCGCTGATCAGGCTGGCGGCCATATTGCCGCCGCCGATAAATGCCAGGGTTTTTGTTCTCATAATGGTTGGGTGCTGTGGGGTCATGGTTTCTGATTCTAACGTATTTTCAACGAAGGTATAGAGCCTATTTCCTGTGGTTTCGGGGGCCAAAAATGGCGGTGCCAACCCGCACGATGGTGGCTCCTTCGGCGATTGCCGCCTCAAGATCACCTGACATGCCCATGGATAGGGTATCAAGTGGCAGCGTATCGGTTTTAATCCGGTCGCGCAGCTCCCGCAATGCCTGGAAGGGTTGGCGCTGTTGCAGTAATGTTTCTGCAGGGGCGGGGAGTGTCATCAGCCCTTTAAGGTGCAGCCTGGGCAGCGCATGGATCAGGCCTGCCAGCTCGGCTGCCTCTGCCGGTGTGATGCCGGCCTTTGATTGCTCGTTGGACAGATTGATCTGCAGACAGACGTTTAAAGGCGGCAGCTTGTCGGGGCGCTGGTCATTGAGGCGCTGGGCGTGCTTGAAGCTGCACAGCCCATGCACCCAGTCAAAATGTGCGGCAATGATCTTTGTCTTGTTGCCCTGGATACGCCCAATGAAGTGCCACTCTGCCTGGGCATCTGCAAGCTGCTGGATCTTCTCTACCGCCTCTTGCAGGTAGCTTTCACCAAAGCAGGGTTGGCCCGCCTCAAGAGCAGATCGGATATCTTCGGCCGGGCGGGTCTTGCTTACCGCCAGCAGCTGTATGCTATGGTTCGGGCGGCCATATTTCGTGGCTGCGCTCTGTATGCGCTGCCGGACATCGTCTAATCGGGTTGCAATGGTGTTCATGTCTGATAAGGGTTAGTTGTCTATACTGACGATATTAAAACAGATTGATGAGGTGTTTCTCATCCATTTGTTTGAAATAAT
>JALSJZ010000012.1 GCA_026989135.1 Sedimenticola sp.
GAAATAATAAAAGCTGCGTTATGGCTGGCCTATCTTGCCAGCGGGTGACGGTTATAATAGATAAAGGCCCCTGATTTGGAGATGTTGTATGGATATTGCCGAGTTGCTTGCGTTTAGTGTGAAACATGATGCGTCAGATATGCATCTCTCTGCGGGGCTGCCTCCGATGATACGCGTGGATGGTGATATCCGCCGAATCAACATCCCCGCACTGGATCACAAGGCGGTGCACGGGCTTGTCTATGACATCATGAACGATAAGCAGAGAAAGGATTATGAAGAGTTTCTGGAGACGGATTTCTCTTTCGAGATCCCCGGTCTGGCCCGGTTTCGTGTCAACGCGTTCAACCAGGATCGGGGTGCCAGCGCGGTATTCAGAACCATTCCCTCCAAGGTGCTGACGCTGGAGGAGCTGGGTGCGCCAGAGTCGTTTAAGGATATCATCAATGTGCCACGCGGGATGGTGCTGGTTACCGGGCCAACGGGTTCGGGCAAATCCACCACCCTGGCGGCGATGATTGATTATATCAATGACAACGATTATGGGCATATTTTAACCATTGAAGATCCCATCGAATTTGTTCATCAAAGCAAGAAGTGTCTGATCAACCAGCGCGAAGTGCATCGGGATACGCTGGGGTTTTCAGAGGCGCTGCGCTCCGCGCTGCGTGAAGATCCAGACATCATTCTGGTGGGTGAGATGCGTGATCTGGAGACCATTCGTCTGGCCATGACAGCGGCAGAGACGGGGCATCTGGTGTTTGGCACGCTGCACACCAGCTCTGCAGCCAAAACGGTGGATCGTATTGTGGATGTCTTTCCGGCTGCAGAAAAAAGCATGGTGCGCTCCATGCTGTCGGAGTCCCTGCGTGCGGTCATCTCACAGACGCTGCTGAAGAAGATTGGCGGCGGGCGTGTGGCGGCGCATGAGATCATGGTGGGTACACCGGCGATCAGAAACCTGATTCGTGAGGACAAGGTGGCGCAGATGTACTCGGCCATCCAGACGGGTCAGGCGGTAGGCATGCAGACGCTGGATCAGAATCTGAAGGAGCTGGTGAGCCGCAAGGTCATTAGCCGCGCCGACGCCAAGGCAAAGGCAATGAGCAAAGAGGATTTTATGTAATCCATTGCTCTGCAACCTAAATGCTGCAAGTGATCGTGCTTGCAGAGTGTAAGATATTGATTCGTAGAGTGAATGACAACTTTGAGTGTCATCCTTATTGTGATGGCCGAAAAGTTTCATATTGCTATACGGATCAATAGCTTGCGCTATGTGAGTGCGAGCGCTTGCAGGATTTAGGTGCAAGTTCAAGTACCATAGCGCCGATGGTTAATCTGATCTTTGGAGTCTGATGTATGAGCCGATCCCGGCGCAGAAAAAAGCTGCCTGTTGAACCGGTAGCGGCAACGATTGAATCACTGAATCACGATGGTCGAGGCGTCACCCATATAGAGGGCAAGGCGGTGTTTATCCATGGTGCCCTGCCGGGTGAGGAGGTGATGTTTACCTACACCAGAAAGAGCCGCAAATTTGATGAAGGGCAGGTGGTGGAGGTGATCAAGCCCTCGCCGGAGCGTGTTGAGCCGGCCTGTCCCCATTTTGGCATCTGCGGCGGTTGCAGCCTGCAACATCAGGAGAGCCAGGCACAGCTACGGCATAAGCAGCAGATCCTGATGGATGCCTTGAAACATATCGGCAAGGTGCAACCGGCTGAGATTATCCCGCCACTGGCGCTGGATGATCATTGGGGCTATCGGCGCAAAGCCCGGATTGGCGTTAAATATGTGGCCAAGAAGGGGAGGGTGCTGGTGGGGTTCCGCGAGCGTGGCTCCAGCTTTATTGCTGATCTTTCCAGTTGCAGGGTGCTGCATCCAAAGGTGAGTGAGTTGATCACCCCGCTGTCGGCGCTGATTGATGGGTTCTCCATCCGTGACAAGCTGCCTCAGATTGAGATGGCTATGGGTGATGAGTGCTGTGTCCTGATCTTTCGTATGTTAGAGCCTCCCAGTGAGGAGGATCTGGTCAGGCTGCGCGATTTTGGCCGGCAGCATGACATTCATATCTATCTGCAAGAGGGCGGGCCGGAGAGTGTTCGGCCGCTGTCAGGGACGGCGGCGGATCTGACCTATGCGCTGCCAGAGTTTGGTGTGGATTTCCATTTTCTGCCAACTGATTTCACCCAGGTCAACAGCGGTATTAACCGGCTGATGGTGCACCGTGCGGTAGAGATGCTGGCGTTAAAACCGGATGACCAGGTGCTGGAGCTGTTCTGTGGTCTGGGCAATTTCACCCTGCCTTTGGCGCAGCGTGCCGCTGCGGTGGTTGCGGTTGAAGGTGATGCGGGTCTGATCACCCGGGCGCGGGAAAATGCACAGCGTAGCGGCATTGAAAATGCCACCTTTTATACCGCCAACCTGTTTGAGCCGCTCATCCACCACCCCTGGCTGAAACAGACCTTTAACAAGGCACTGCTGGATCCGCCGCGTACAGGTGCCATTGAGGTTTTGGAGCATCTGCCAAAATTGGGTGTGCAGCAAATTCTCTACATCTCCTGTTACCCCGGCACCCTGGCACGGGATGCGGGCGAACTGGTTCACACGCATGGCTACAGGCTAAAGAGTGCCGGGGTTATGGATATGTTTCCGCATACGGCGCATGTGGAGTCTATTGCGCTGTTTGAGTGGGGTTAGTGAGCACACATTATGATGCAAAGGCCTTGCTGTCCTCCACGAAGGATCTCATCCCCTCATCGGTGAGCGGGTGATCCGCCACGCCCATCAGGAGTGGGGCGGGAATGGTTAGAATATCAGCGCCGCAGAGCAGACACTCTGGAATCTGCACCCCGTTGCGGAATGATGCCGCAAGCACCTCTGTCGTAACATCATAGTTCGCAAAGATGACGGCAATTTCGTGAATCAGCCGGACACCGGCATCCATGCGTGCACCTGAAGTGGCAACGTATGGGGTGTTATCCGTTCTGCTGTTCTCTTTTCCCCCCTTGTGATCCTCCAGATAGTAGAGCGCATTGCCAGCAGGCATCTCAACCCTGTCATGTTTGTACATATAGTCAGCCAGTCGGCCAAGAAAAGGGGAGACATAAGAGGCACCGGCCTGTGCTGCAAACAGCGCCTGGGTGCTGTTGAAGATCAGCGTGGCATTGGTTTGAATATCACGTCGCCAGAGTGCATGCAGTACCTTTAGGCCTGTGTGCCTGTCCAGTGTAGAGTCTACCGCCCCATACCCGCCTACAGGCACCTTGATGACAACATTATCACCATAGGCGGCCAGCTCCTCGGCCTGGCTGATCATCTTCTCTGCCTGCAGCTCTGTAAGCTCCAGCGAGACCGGATAGGGTGCCATCAGTGTGACAATCTCCTGCATCATCTCTTTGGCCATCTGCCAGGAGGTTGCCCCTGCCCGCTTCATCAGCGTTGGGTTGGTGGTGACACCATTGATAATGCCGGCCTCCCGGAGCGGATGGATCTCCTCGATGGTTCCGGTATCGGCAAATATCTTGGGTGCCTTGGCCGCAGGGTGCTTGAGGGACTTACCCTTGTCAGTCAGGTTATTGATTGGCATGGATTGCCTGCGTGCTCCAATATGAGCGGGAATCTGGTCTGGCTTTAGCATTTGCGTGCCCCTTATTATCTGGTGTCTGCCTGGTATTATCACCTTAACAGGGTGCTAGTATAAAGATGGGGTTTGCTAAAAGCTCCACCGTTTTGTATTTTGCACCCATTTTTTGTTCATGTGACAGCATTGGAACAACGGCATTATGAATAACTCAGATCAGTACACGCTAAAGCTCCGGCGGGTAGCCATCGACACCTATAAAGAGAATGTGGCCTATCTGCACCGGAACTGTGCCATCTATCGTACGGAGGGGTTTCAGGCACTGTCGAAGGTCGAGATTACAACGGTCAATGGCGATCTCGCCCAGCAGCAGCGGGTGCTGGCGGTGCTGAATGTGGTGGATGATGAGCGCATCACCCAGTGTGATGAGCTGGGTCTGAGTGAGCAGGCCTTCGCCCAGCTCAATGTGGAGGAGGGGCACTGTATCCGCATTGCGCATGCCGAGCCGCCTCCCTCCATCAGCGCGGTGCATCGCAAGATTGCGGGTGAGCGCCTTGATCTGGAAGATTTCCGTGGCATTGCGCGCGACATCGCCGCGCATCGCTACTCTAAAACCGAGATGGCCGCCTTTCTGGTGGCCTCCAGCCAGACGGGGCTTGAGAGAGAGGAGGTGCTCTACATGACCCGGGCGATGGTGGAGTGCGGTGATCGCCTCGATTGGGGCGAGCCGCTGGTTGCCGACAAGCACTGCATTGGTGGTATACCCGGCAACCGCACCAGCATGTTGATCGTCCCCATTATTGCGGCGCATGGCATGCTGATCCCCAAGACCTCAAGCCGGGCCATCACCTCGCCCGCCGGAACCGCAGACACGATGGCGCTGCTGGCCAGGGTTCAGCTCCCACCAGAGCAGTTGCGGGAGATCATCCGCTGCCAGCGTGGCTGTCTGGCATGGGGTGGTGCGGCACGGCTGGCACCGGTGGATGACATCCTGATCTCGGTGGAACGGCCACTCTCTCTCGACTCCCAAGGGCAGATGGTCGCCTCTATCCTGTCAAAAAAACTGGCCGCAGGCTCTACCCACCTTCTGGTTGACATCCCTATGGGGCCGACCGCCAAGGTCAGGCACATGGGTGAAGCGCTAAAGCTGAGAAAGCTGTTTGAGTTTGTCGGTGACCGGCTGGGGCTGCATATCGAGGTGGTTATCAGCAATGGTCGCCAG
Organism: Sedimenticola sp.; assembly: GCA_026989135.1. Lineage (GTDB taxonomy): Bacteria > Pseudomonadota > Gammaproteobacteria > Chromatiales > Chromatiaceae > WFXD01. The sequence continues at coordinate 4,800 of JALSJZ010000012.1, forward strand.
CCTGTTGGACGGGGCATCGGCCCGGTTCTGGAGCTGCGGGATGTCATGCAGGTGCTGAATAATGACCCGCAAGCCCCCGCTGATCTCCGGCAAAAAGCACTCTGGCTTGCCGGCCGTGTGCTGGAGTTCGACCCGGATGTTCGGGGTGGGCAGGGCTACGCCATAGCACGGGATATCCTCGACTCCGGGCGAGCCATGAATAAGATGCATGACATCATCGAGGCACAGGGTCGTAACCCGGAAACTGTTGCAGTCGGCAGGCTTCGGCATAAAATTGAGGCGCAAACCGATGGCTTTGTTACCGCTATCGACAATCTGCAAATCGCCCGAATTGCGCGTCTGGCCGGTGCCCCAATGGATAAAGGTGCAGGCGTTGATCTCATGAAAAAGCTGGGTGATACCGTAAAGCGTGGGGAGGTGCTCTACTTTATACATGCCGACTTTCCCTCCGATTTCCGTTTTGCCCAAGAGGCGGCGGCCAAGGATATTGGTTTTCAGATCGGCAAAAAGCCACCGGATGGCTCAACCGAGCCTGAGTTTTAGCGATGAGTGATGAAAATACAAACCAGATGAGCAATAGATTGATCCTTGGCTTTCCTGAATACCGTGAACCGGCACAGCAGCTGGCAAACCATGCAGGCATACCCTACAGGGATATTGAACTTCACCGCTTTCCCGATGGCGAGAGCAAGGTTCGCCTGCCGGATAGATTGCCTGAAAAGGTGATCATCTGCCGTAGCCTGGATAATCCGAATCACAAACTGGTAGAGCTGGCGCTGGCGGCTGCCACTGCGCGGGAGCTGGGTGCATCAGAGCTGACGCTGGTTGCCCCCTATCTCTGCTATATGCGGCAGGACAAGGCCTTTCATGCAGGCGAGGCGATCAGCCAACGGATTATCGGCAAGCAGCTGGCGCAGTGGTTTGATAGGGTAGTGACGGTCGATCCGCATCTGCATCGGGTGCACAGTCTGAGTGAGGTGATCCCCGATACTGCTACCGTAACCCTCACAGCAGCCCAGCCCATTGCCGATTTTATTGGCAAGAGCTATGCCGATCCGCTGTTGATCGGGCCGGATGGGGAGTCAGAGCAGTGGGTTGCCGCCGTTGCCCGGATGCAGGGGCTGGAGTATCTGATTGGGCATAAGCAGCGCCATGGTGACTATAGTGTTGAGATAACCCTGCCTGCATCGGCATGTGCCGGTCGTGACCTCATCCTGCTGGATGATGTTGCCAGCACAGGGCGGACGCTGGAGTTTGCAGCACGAGCACTACAGCCCTATAAACCGGCCTCTGTCTCTGTGGTTATAACCCATGCCATGCTGGTGAATGATGCCCTTGAACGGCTCAAAAATGCAGGCGTAACACAGGTCTGGAGCACCGACAGCATCTCTCACTCCAGCAATGCTATCCCTCTGGCCGAGCTGCTTGGTGCTGCGCTGAAATCCGGGTAAGGGCGCTCTGTTTACGCAGCTGTTCATCTACCCATGAGCGCTTGATTGATACGGCGATCCGCTCCCCAATCGCCCGCATTGCAATGTAGGCCTCCTCGAATCGGCCTTGATTGATCTGTGCCTCGACCAGCTCTCTCTCACTGAGGCTGCGGTGCAGGATAGCGATGGCCTCATAGTTGCCACTGGCCTCGATCCGTTTGACATGTTCATCACTCAGCAGGCGGGTGTCGATATAGCTCATGGCCTGAACGACCCTGTCCACGGAGTCTGCGAGTGGCGGTGATGCTTTTGCAGAGAAGGCGTCGGCATGGAGCCCACTGCTGATTAAAACAGAGATGCAACAGAGCAGGGCGGTTGCTGCCCACCGGTTTTTATACACCATAGTCTCTGCCTCTTGAATATCCAGTACCTGATCTCAATAGTAGGCACGGATTCCTCTCTACGCAGGAGAAATGGGGTTAAACACAGCAATTCAGGAAGCCAGTTTCTAATCCGAAACCGCCCATAAAAAAACGGGTGCCCAGGGCACCCGTCTCTCTTTTTCGGCTGATAGCGGGGTATCAGATGATATAGCCCCTCTCGTCGTGGGAGGCCAGATCCAGCCCTACCTCCTCTTCCTCTTCGCTTACCCGCAGACCGCCGGTGATGGCGCTGACGACCTTGAGGATCACAAAGGTGGCGACACCAGAGTAGATCAGGGTGGCGATCACGCCCACGGCTTGTGCCACCAGCTGTGAGAAGA
>JALSJZ010000013.1 GCA_026989135.1 Sedimenticola sp.
ACCAGTCTGTTTAAAACCTGCAAAAAACAGGGCATCTCAATCTGGGAATTCCTTCACGATCGCCTTGGGGAGGGTGGATTGATCCCTTATCTGCCTGACTTGCTCAATGGTAAGGTGTGTATCGTGCTAAATCCATAACCGCATGGGGTTATTGAGAAGTTACATAATTTCTTTTGCTGGTAGACGTAAAGCCTGCCTGCATTTTTCTATCAGCAGCGTAAAATCAAGCCTTCAGAGGCTAAATCTCTGCGCGCTCTGTGGTCTCTGTGTCAATTCGTTATCCACTCGATATGGCATAGCCCCGTGAACCTTGTCTGCCAGAGGTGTTAGGAGAATCTGCCCCTTAAACAGCGCGCTGTCGCACAGCAAACAATTTTTGCTTTCGGAAGTGGGACTTTAGTCCCGCTATCAGGTTTTTGTTTGATGAGAGGCTGTCTATTCTCGGACAGCCTCTCAGGCGCTCTTTTGCTCTAGCTGCGGAGTGGCCTCTTCGGTCTCTGCCTCCTCTCCATTCCCTGCTTCAGCAGGTGGAGGTAGATCCAATGTTATATCTTTAACATGCAGCTCAAGGCCAGCTCGATAACACTCCATGGCCTTGATTGGCTCCTCCAGCTGCTCCAGCAGCGCGCCCAGTTCACGGTAGGTGGTTGAAGATGCGCAGATGGCAAGGCTGGACTCCAGGTAGCTTCGCGCCTTACCCCAAAGTTTGCAGCGCAGGCAGAGCCGACCCAGGGTAAGCAGCAGCACAGCATCATCGGCCTTTCTGCTTAGCCACCCTTCGGCGGCCGAGAGCTGCTTGCTGGGGTTGCTGGATTTGATCTGCCCGTAGAGCTCAATCAGCATCTCGCTCCACTGCTTGCGCATGGCATTGAATACAATCTCCTGAGCCTGATCGTTACGCCCCCTCTCCATTAAATGTTGTGCATAGCAGACAACTAGCTCCTCGTGGGTCTGAAGCTTGCGGGGTATCCTCTCCCATGATTGACGCAGTTTTGCGGGGTCGTCATCGGATGCCGCCTGTCCCAGCAGTGCCTTATATATACTGATCTCAAGCGTCTCCAGCTCATCCTCGCCAATGACATTGCGTTTGCGCAATTCGGGCAGCAGGTCACGCAGGCCTTTCCAGTCTCCCAACTGCTCGTAGAGCTTCTTCAGCAGTTTCAGTACCTGCGTGTGGTGTGGGGCGATACTGCGCAGGTGTTGCAGTGTTGCCAGTGCCTGCTCCAGCTGCTCATGATCCATCTGTAGCTCGGCCTGGGTCAGGCCAACCGCGACATCAGCTGCTGGCATGCAGGCGTGTGCCAGTCGGAGGTAGTGGTCGCGCCGGTCATAGGCCTGCTGCTGCTGTGCTGAGCGGGCAGCAGCCAGATAGTTGAGCATGGGGGTTTCTGAATGGTTGGCCAGGCGCAGCAGATGTTTTTCTGCCTTTTTCCAATCACCTTCTGATAGCTCCAGCAGCCCGCGATTGAGCGCCTTGCGTGCCCGTTTTGCGCTAAGGCGGGAGCCCCAGCTGCGCATTTTCTCTGGGGCAGAGAGCAGGTTGTCAATCGTGCGCAGCGTGATATACAGAGTGACAAACACAATAACGAGGGCGAGCACGAACAGCGCCAGGCTGGATTCGAATGTCCAGACATCGTAGCCAATCAAGACATAGCCGCTATCTTCGCGGATGCCCAGCGCAACAAAAGCGGCGATGCCCAGTGCGATCAGGCAGAAGAAGAGTAGTTTCATGGTGCAGGTGCCTCCATCCCAACAACCTTCATCTTTTCACGCAGCAGGCGTAGTGAGCCTGAAATATCAGGCAGTTCAGGTCGAATGTTGACTTTAAGCAGGCCCTCGATCTCCTCTGCCATGGCCTGAGCCGTAGGATCCTTCACTACAAAATCATTCAGCCACTCTTGAACCGTCATCAGGCTGGATTTGTACAGTTCAGCATCGGCACGCAGGATGGCAAAGCGCGCGGCTTCCAGCTGCATGCGCAGATTCTGATAGATGAAGTAGCGGTGCTCTGGCGGCATCATTGCGGTGATGGGGGCGTCGTGGCGGCGAACGATGACCAGTGATTTAAAACCGGCCCACCCTTGCGCCAGTAGCTCTTTTGCCTTGGCGATGGCGCTGTTCAGATCCAGCGCCTCGGTGGTTTTGGTTTCTACATGGATCTCTGGTGCTGAGGCATCCAGCAGCTTGAGCTTGTCAACCTGTTTGATCATGCTGGCCAGGATGGCGGCTTTGCCAATGGTGTCCAGCTTTACCAGTGCCCGCAGGTCTGACATCTCGCTTGCAAGGGCTTCGCGAACCTCTGTCCAGAGGGGGTCGCCGGTGGCTTTCAGACGCTCGTCCGCAGCCTGGAGTGCAGAGAGGGCAGTCTTCTCATCACGCTCCAGACGCAGCCGGTGGTTGGCTACCCGCATCAGGTACTCTGCTTCAGCAGCCATCCACTGGCTGCCGGTGCGGCCAATACTGCGGCGAACATCTTCAAGCGTGGTCTGTAACTCAGACTCCCTCTGCTGCAGGCGTTTTCTTTCGGCTTCAAACTGTTGTTGCTGTTTTTCGAAGGCCTCGGTCTGTTTGTTGAACGCGGCTTTCTGAATATCCACGATCTCCCGGTGTGCAACGATGTCCCTTTCGCTGCCAGCCAGCCCGGTGCTGATTGTATCTACTTTGGCGCGCAGCTCATTGCGTTCTGCTTCAGCACTTTTTGCGCTCTCTGCAATCTGATTTTGCAGCTGCTGCTGTTGGCTCTGTAACAGTGCCTGCTGCTCAAGCAGCAGGCGTTGCTGCTCATTGGCAAACCAGTACCCGCCGGCACCCAGCAGGACGATGCCCAGGATCGCCAGAATGGAGAAGGCCAGGGGGAGCGGTGATGCGTTGTTGGATTCATTAGCAGATACGCTCTTGGCAGGTTCCAGCTCTTGCGGCTCACTGTCGACGGCAGTTTTTTCCATTTCGTTTGCAGTCTCTTCCGCTTCGTTGGTGGACTCAATTGCCTCTGATTCCGCGGCCTTCTCTTTATCTTTGCTATCGGTCATTTTTTTTACCGTTGCTGTCAGTTGTTCTTTGGGTGCCTGAATGGGGCGTTTATCAGGGATTCTGGAAAAAAGATTTATCTCAATCTCTTCACTGCTTGGGCGCGAGCCTGGACACTGTTTTATCGGTACAGGTTTTGCGCAGGGCTGTCATTAAATACCTTCTGGGCATGCGGTTAGGCTTGATCAGAGCGGTAAAAAACAGATGCTGTTCCAAACCGGATTATGAAATAGATCATATTTTCCAAATTTTTAAACTGATTATGCTCTGAGCATATTTTTTAGTCGGATACGATAAAGTAACACGATTAAATGATCAATAGAAACCCTCTCTACGGTGGTTTTTTTGTGGCAGCCCAGGTGCATAGCGCCTCGATTATAGATGGGTCATCTGCACGCTGTGCAAGGATGATATTCCGGCACCCCAGTTTTTGCGCTGCACCCTGCATGCGTCTGCTGACCACGAGTAGCGGGGTGCTGCGCAATTTATGCACCCCTTCTCTCCCCAGTAACGTGACAAGGTTATTCAGAATGTCGATGCTGGTGGTGGTGACAACCTGCACTGCGGTTGGCCAGCTGTTCAGCAGCTCGGTTGGGTCGGCTGCCGGGCAGGTGCGCCGGTAGACCTCTGCGTAGGTGACGGCTGCGCCGCGTTGCCGCAGGGTGTCGCCCAGCAGGGTGCGGCCGCCATTGCCACGGAAGATGATGATTTGAAGCCCTTTGATCTGCTGCAGTTCGGGTCTCTGCAGCAGTGTCTCGCTATCAAATCTGCTGGTCGGGGCAACATCAACGGTCAGACCGGCCTGTTCCAGTGCACGGGCTGTGCTTTTTCCAACCGTGGCTATCTTTAGCCCATTTAATTGGGCTTTATCTTCCAATGCGGCCAGCCCGTGGTTGACGGCATTGGGGCTGATGAAGATGGCCAGATCAAAATGGTCAAGCCGGTCAAGCTGCGATCGAGTGAGTTCTGGGTTTTCCGGGCCACATATCTCAAGTGCCGGAAAGGTGATGGGCTCTCCCCTATGGCTGCGGATTAGCTCGCACAGGGGGGCGGATTGGTGTGCCGCACGGGTGACCAGCACCCCTGTTCCGGCAAGCTCGGCGTCTGATGTTGGCAAGGATACTGTCCAGGGCAGGCGCTATTCGCCATACAGGGCTTTGAGTATGCGGTCAGCGCCCCGGCTCAGCAGCTCATCGGCCACCTGGGTGCCCAGTTGTTCGGCTTGGGCGGCACTGCCCCGCGCTTCTGCGCGCAGGATGAGTGACCCGTCAGGTTCTCCGACCAGTCCGCGCATATAGACCTCCCCATCGTGTAGCTCGGCATAACCGGCTATCGGCACCTGGCAGCCGCCATTCAGGCGATGGTTCATGGCGCGCTCTGCAGATACGCGGATGGCGGTCTCCTGGTGGTGGAGTGGTTTGAGCAGGCTGTTTATGCGTTCGTCATCGATGCGGCATTCGATGCCGACGGCACCCTGGCCAATGGCGGGCAGGCTCTGCTCTGCGCTGATGAATGAGGCAATGCGTTTGGCGAACTCCAGGCGGATCAGGCCGGCTGAGGCAAGGATGATGGCATCAAATTCACCCGCGTCCAGCTTTGCCAGCCGGGTGTTGACGTTGCCGCGCAGTGGTTTTATCACTAGATCAGGGCGTCGTTCACTGAGCTGGGATTGGCGGCGCAGGCTTGAGGTGCCAACGCAGGCACCCTGGGGAAGCTCCTCCAGGCTGGTGTATTTGTTGGAGACAAAGGCGTCGCGCGGGTCTTCGCGCTGCATGATGATCGGCAGGTGCAGCCCCTCTGGCAGCTCAACCGGGACATCCTTCATGGAGTGGACGGCAATATCGGCGGTGCCCTCCAGCATGCCCTGCTCCAGCTCTTTGACAAACAGCCCCTTGCCACCGATCTTGGCCAGCGGTGCATCCAGGATGCGGTCGCCTTTGGTGCTCATGCCGAGCAGTTCAATCGTAAGTCCGGGGTGCGCCTTGTTTAGCTCGGCGGCAACATGTTCGGCCTGCCAGATGGCAAGTGGCGATTTACGGGTGGCGATGCGGATGGTCTGTTCAGACATGAGTCATGCTCAATTGTAGAAAAGGCGCAATGTTATCGGTTAACGCACAAAGGTTAAAGGCCAGAGATTCTATTTAGTCTCCATCCAGAAACTGATAAATTACCATGAAGAGCATGAAGCACATGAAGTTAACAGCTTGATTATCTTTACCTTCTTCATGCTCTTCATGGTAAAAAAGGCGGTGTTTCTGGATGAGCACTATTTACCCTTTAGCCACTGCCGTACCCTGGGCAGGTGCCGCCGACTGATCTGCAACCGTTGATGGGTGCCGTGGAGTCTGGCGACCGTCTGGCCGTCGTGGTTTTTCTCCATCCCTGTCAGGTGTCTGCTGGACACCAGTGCATTGCGGTGGATGCGTATGAACTGTTCGCCAAAGCGTTCTTCAAATGAGCAGAGAGGCTCCTCCAGTAGCACCTCTCCGCCTTGATAGTGGGCGCTCACATACTTCTGGTCGGCTACAAAATAGATAATCTCTGCGACAGGGATGCGTTGAATGCCGCCTCGAATATTGGCGCAGATGTAGCTGTCGGCCGCTGCCTGCTCTTTTTTCTGGGCCTCTTCTATTACCTGGATTTGAGCGCGGTTGATGGTGTGCGCCTTCTCCAGCGCCTTGCGCAGGCGGGCAAGCCGGATGGGTTTGAGCAGGTAGTCCACTGCGCTGCCTTCAAATGCCTCCAGGGCGTGGTCACTGTGTGCGGTGGTAAAGATAACCGCCGGGGGGGTTTTGCTCTCGGCCAGCCGGGCGGCTGCGGTCAGACCATCCATGCCGGGCATACTGATGTCCATCAGCACCAGATCAGCACCGAGGGATGCGCATTTTTGCAGTGCATCTGCGCCGCTTTCAGCCTCTCCGGCAACCTCGTAGGGGGCGCCGATCTCATCCATCAGGCTGCGCAGCAGTGCGCGTGCCAGGGGTTCGTCGTCAACAATCAGTATCTTCATTTTGGGCTACCCTAGAATCCGCAGTTGAACGGGGTGGAGTGTGCGTTTGTGGTGGTAGAGGGCAAGGCGCAACGACGCGGAATAGTTTTGCTATTCCAAGGAGTTGCAACGCCGCTATCTATCACCACAAACGTGCAATCCGCTCTGTAGCGTTGCTCACTCAGCAGGTGAACTGGATAAAGGCATAAAATATTATTCATATCAATATATTAAGATATTTTCAGAGCGGTCAACTGCGGAATCTAGGGTTATGGTTTCCAGGGATGGGGGAAGACCAGGCGAACCTGATAATCACCCTCGATCTCACTCATGGTCAGATGGGCTTCGCCGCTAAACAGCCCTTCGAGGCGCTGGCGGATGTTCTCCAGCGCCATGTGGTTGCCGCTGCTGTGTGGGGTGCTCTTTTCGGAGGGCTGGGAGTTTCTGATCCCCAGGTTGACCCGGCCGCGGCGGTAGCGGCCGGTGATCTGGATCCTCCCCCCTGCGGGGGATGGTTCGATGCCATGATAGACCGCATTCTCCAGCAGGGGTTGCAGTAT
>JALSJZ010000014.1 GCA_026989135.1 Sedimenticola sp.
ATTCACAAAAGAAAGAACTATTTGAACAAACCGTACAAAAGCATATTGCTTTTTCTACTAAAATTGATGAGCTGATTACTGATTTTTCACTGGTGCATGACGATATAGAAATAAAAATAGAAAAAATATACCGTCATGATAAATGCAAAGAGCTGCTAACTGATTTTATTAACCTCCAAAGTTATGGTAGGAAAAACTTCGTTGATGACTGGGGCGGTGAGTACGAGAATAATGTCAAATCAAAGGTTGAAAATTTTCTACAAGATGCGTTAGAAAACAAAATAGCATTGAAAAAATATAAAGAAGTCAAAGATTTAGCAAAAGGCTTGTTGACGGAAAATTGGTTTTCAATTTCTTATGAGCTAACCTACCAGAATGATACTTTTAACAAAATGTCAGATGGCAAAAAAGCCTTTGTCATTCTAAAGCTGTTATTGGAATTTAGTCATAAAGAATGCCCTATTCTAATAGATCAACCCGAAGACAGTTTAGACAATCGAGCTATTTATAATGAGTTGGTTGCTTATTTGAAGCAAAAGAAAAAAGACCGACAAATTATATTGGTCACGCATAATGCAAATATAGTTGTTAATGCTGATGCAGAAGAAGTGATTGTTGCCAATCAGCACGGAGAAGACTCAAAGAATAAGGACGGTATTAAGTTCCAGTATATTACAGGCAGCCTTGAAAACACGAAGCCGATAGAAGCAAATCTTGATATTATCCTGCAATCTCAAGGTATAAGGGAGCATGTATGTGAAATATTAGAAGGTGGTACAGAAGCGTTTAAGAAAAGGGAGAATAAATATGCGATTGGAGATGCGAAATGACTCATTCATCCAACCAATCCGAAATCGTCCTCTACACCACCCCAGACGGCACAGTCAAAATCGACACCATTTTTCAAGATGAAACCATCTGGCTAACCCAAAAAAAGATGGCAGAACTCTTTGATGTAAAACGCCCAGCCATCACAAAACACTTGAAAAACATCTTTGAAAGCGGAGAATTAGAAGAAAAAGTGGTTGGTTCCATTTTGGAACATACCACTCAACACGGGGCAATTGCGGGTAAAACCCAAACTAAGGCCGTTAAATATTATAATCTCGATGCCATTATTGCGGTGGGCTATCGAGTTAATTCCAAACGGGCGACCCAGTTTAGAATATGGGCGACCCATATACTCAAAGAATACATTATCAAAGGCTTTGCCATGGATGATGACCGCTTGAAGCAGGTCGATAAATGGGATTACTTTGACGAATGGTTGGAACGAATCCGGGATATTCGGGCTTCGGAAAAACGCTTTTACCAGAAAATAAAGGATATTTACACCACCGCTATTGATTATGACAAAAGCTCCAGACAGGCACAGATTTTCTTTAAAAAAGTACAGAATAAAATGCTTTGGGCGACCACAGGAAAAACGGCGGCTGAACTGATCGAAGCCAGAAGCAATTCTGATAAAACCAATATGGGGCTGACTTCATGGCGAGGTTCGATTGTAAGAAAACAGGATGTTGCCATTGCCAAGAATTATCTGAAACAAGATGAAATCAAAGACCTGAATGAAATCGTTACCATGTATCTGGATTATGCCGAAAGACAGGCACGCAAAAGACAAACCGTTACCATGGCACAATGGGCGGATAAACTGGATGGCTTTTTGGAATTTAATGAGCAGGAAATTTTGACCCATGCAGGGAAAGTGAAAGCCGAAGTCGCCAAAAAAATTGCCGAACAGCGTTACAATGAGTTTGATAATAAACGCAAAAGAGCAGAAGCATTGGCAGCGGACGAAGAAGATTTGAGACAGCTTGAAGAGATAGAGAAGAAACTGCTTGAAAATCGGGGAAAACAGGATGAATGAAGCCGAAACCAGAGCAGAGTTAATCGACCCGAAACTTAAAAGCAGTGGTTGGGGTATGGTCGAGGGTTCAAGAATCTTGCGTGAACGCAATGTCTGTAAAATAACCGATGGCAAAATACAGGTTGGCGGTGGCAGGAAAAAACCGCTGATTGCTGATTATATTTTGGTTTATAAAGGCATCAAGCTGGCAGTAGTCGAGGCGAAAAGCGATGAATTGCAAGTTGGTGAAGGCGTAGCACAAGCCAAGCTCTATGCGGGGAAGCTCAACCTTGAAACCACCTATTCCACCAACGGCAAAGAGATTTATCAAATTTGCTTAAAAACAGGCGAAGAAAAACGGGTTGATGATTTTCTGTCACCTCAAGCCTTATGGGATAAAACCTATAGCGATCAAAATGACTGGCGGGATAAATTTGCGTCCATCCCCTTTGAAGATAAAAGTGGCACATGGCAACTGCGTTATTATCAGGAAATTGCGGTTAAAAACACCCTTGAAGCCATCGCCCAAAATAAAAATAGAATTCTTTTAACCCTTGCCACTGGTACAGGGAAAACGGCCATTGCATTTCAAATTGCTTGGAAGCTGTTTCAAACCCGCTGGAACCTGAATCGTGATGGCAAAAGACGACCTAGAGTATTATTCCTTGCCGACCGCAATATATTGGCAGATCAGGCATTTAATTCATTTTCAGCTTTTCCCGATGATGCCATGGTTCGCATCAAACCCAAAGAGGTTAAGAAAACAGGAAAAGTGCCGACCAATGGCAGTATCTTTTTTACTATCTTCCAGTCATTTATGTCTGGCAGAGATGCGCAAGGAAACCCAGAGCCCTACTTTGGCGAATATCCAAGAGATTATTTTGATTTTATCATCATTGATGAGTGCCACAGAGGTGGTGCAAATGATGAGGGTAACTGGCGAGGTATTTTAGATTATTTCTCCCCAGCCGTTCAACTGGGTTTAACGGCAACACCCAAGCGAAAGGATAATGTGGATACTTACGCCTATTTTGGTGAGCCTGTTTACATCTACTCGTTAAAAGAAGGCATCAATGATGGATTTTTAACGCCGTTTAAAGTCAAGCGCATTAAGACAACATTGGATGACTACATCTATACGCCTGATGACAATATTATTGAGGGTGAAGTTGAAGAAGGCAGGCTATATGAGGAAGACGATTTCAATAAAATCATTGAGATCAAGGAACGCGAGGTGAAACGGGTTCAGATTTATATGGATGAAGCCAACCCAGATGATAAAACCATTATTTTCTGTGCCACTCAAGTTCATGCGGCAGCAGTTAGAGATTTGGTAAATCAGTATAAAAACTCCACCGATGCAAATTATTGTGTGCGTGTTACCGCCAATGATGGCGAAATAGGCGAACAATTTTTACGAGCGTTTCAGGACAATGAAAAAACGATTCCGACCGTTTTAACCACTTCACAGAAACTTTCCACGGGTGTAGATGCCCGAAACATACGCAATATTGTTTTAATGCGACCTGTGAATCAGATCATTGAATTTAAGCAAATCGTAGGGCGTGGAACACGACTTTTTGAAGGTAAAGAATTTTTTACAATTTATGATTTTGTCGATGCCTATCAACGGTTTTCTGATCCCGAATGGGATGGTGAACCTGTCGAAGAAGATCCCTGTAAGGTTTGTGGCAAAAACCCTTGTGTTTGTGAAAAAACACCGCCCAAGCCATGTCCTGAATGTGGAGAATCACCTTGTATTTGTATCAAGGAGCCACCACCGCCTTGTGAAAAATGTGGGCAAAGCCCTTGTGTTTGTCCCAAAAAAGTTAAAATAAAGCTAAAAGACGGAAAAGAGAGAGAAATTCAACACATGGTTGCTACTTCTTTTTGGAGTGCAGATGGCAAGCCAATTTCAGCAGAAGAATTTTTAAATAATCTGTTTGGTGAGTTACCTAATTTATTTAAAAATGAAGACGAATTACGAACGCTGTGGAGTAATCCGCAAACCCGTAAAACACTATTGGAAAAACTGGATGAGGCGGGTTTTGGTAAAGATGAATTGGATACGCTGAAAAAATTAATTGATGCAGAAAAAAGCGATCTATACGATGTCCTGGAATATGTTTTTAATAGTGACATAAAGCCAATCACCAGAGAAGAAAGGGTAACGAGAGCAAAGGCAACGATATTGGCATTTTTAAATAAAAGGCAACAGGAGTTTATTGAGTTTGTCCTGAATAAATATATTGAATCAGGTGTAGAAGAGCTTGCTCAAGAAAAATTACCTGTATTGCTTACCAACAAATATCATTCACTTGAAGATGCAAAGGAAATATTGGGAGAGGTGGCAGAAATCAGTTCTTTATTCATTGAATTCCAACAGCATTTATACTCTCAAAAGGTAGCGTAAGTGCATAAAGAAGGGCTAACAAAAGCATCCAGCGGACAGCCAAAAGCTGCGCCGCTCGTGCCTCGCTCTGCATCTTTTGTCTGCCGCTGATGCAAAGCGTTAGATGCCCGAAATGAGCATGTCGATAGCACCAAGAATTTCGTAACGAAAACTTTCCAAAGAGGTTACTTCGGTTTTTAGAATTGAGCTTGGAACCGCGGTCATTTGGTGAGTAAGTAATACAAAGTCACCCTCATCAAGGTGAATGACTGGGCACAATCTTTTTGCGTCGGTATTGTTCAAAGAACCGTGCGGAGACAAGGGGATTACCAGGCGGGAACTTAAATCGCTTAGCAACAAATTTTGAACATCAATGAAATAGGGGTAAGCATCATTTGATGCGCTATCTTCATTTTTATAGAGTGTAAATTGAGCCATTAAAAGTATCGGTAGGCATCGGAGAACAAACCTTTATTATTTGCCAGTTCGTTCAATTCTCTAATGGCCTTTTTGTTATTTTTCAGCCAGTTATCTCGCTCCGTTCGTCTCAGCTCATCTTCAAGCGCATGTTCCAATGTAGCTGAAAGGTTGATCTTTAATCTTCTTGCCTTTGAAAGTAAGTCACTGTTTATGCTTAGGTTTGTAGCTTTCTTGGAAGCATTCTCATCATATAAATGTGGCATGAAATTTACTCCGCATAGTTTATGCGCATGTATGATGCGCATAATTAATGTAGCAAAAGCAAGGACATCTAACAAGGCCAGTCAACTCAGACATACCTCCGCAGCGTTTGTTTCGTGCTTTAATAGCACAATACAAACACCACTACGGCACGCAGGTTAATAGCGACATTATGTGAAAGCAAAATTAGTTATTGGGTGAAAACCCATGAAAAAGCAATCTGTGAATGCCAAAACTTATATGGGGTTGTAAAAATTAAGCATGTCATTTTCTGAATTTGAAGTTAAGCGATATGAAAAGGTAATACGAGAGTTTGTCAGTAAACGACGCCCTCCTGTGCACTTGCGAAACGAGGTGGATATAGGATTTCGTTTGGCAGGGCAAAGCATTGAAATATTCGAGATCAGGGCGGCGTGGGATAATCCAAAGGAAAAAATAGAACAGCCAGTTGCAAAAGCCACATATGTCAAAAGGCAGAATTTGTGGAGAATTTATTGGATGAAATCAGACTTTAAATGGCATAAGTATGAGCCAGAGTTTGAGGTTAGTGAGCTGGTTAAATTTGTTGCTATTGTTGATAACGATCAATATGGGTGCTTTTGGGGATAATTCACACACAAGGCGCTAATTCACCCGAATGGTAAAAAGCGCCGCTCGCTCTTGCTTTGCTTTTCATCGCCGGTAATCTGCGACACTACGGGGCGGAAGCACTTAGCCGGTTGCAGGCAGTATCAGCTTCAGAACCTCTGCTGCCTGCTGCGGGATGCCATCCAGAACAGACTCTACATCCTGCTGGCTCAGCCCGGTGATCTGCCAGGCATGGGGGTTGACCCGCGCCAGGATCTCATCGGTACTTTCATCCAGGGTTTCGCACTCAGCCAGGATGCTGCTGATGTGGATGAGTGAGGTCTCAATTTTATATTCGGCTGCCAGTTCGGGCTGGTGATGATAGTGAGTAACGGTTTGAATGCTCTCGGGCAGATTCCAGTCACGGGTCAGCAGTGCGCCAACCTCGGTATGGGTAAAGCCGAGTATCTCCTGCTCTGTGGCAGAGAGGATGTCATAGTCGCCGTTGGTGGCAAGCAGGATCTCTCGCGCCTGCTCCGGAAGCCGAAGGTAGATGGGGAGGCGGCCAATATCGTGCAGCATGCCCTGCACAAAGAGCCGTTCACAGTGCAGGATATTGCACCGCTCTGCCAAGGTGCTGGCGACAATGCCAGTGTAGACCGACATGCCCCAAAACTCGCCCATATCCATCAGCTCACCCGGAATATCCTTGAAAATACGACCGGCCGAGGTAGCCAGTACCAGATCGTGCAGATCCGATGTGCCGACAATGGTGACCGCCCGGGAGATGGTTTCAATCGGGACGGGAATCCCGTAAAAGGAGCTGTTTACAATCCTCAGCAGTCGGGCGGAAAGATCCGTGTCCTGTGCAATGATCTTGCCGATGTCGAGGGCAGAGTGTCTGGGTGAGTTGATCATCTGGCTGATCTGCAGATAGGCCTGTGGCAGTGCAACCAGATTGTTGAGGTCTTTTACGAGTATTTCTGCGCTCATCTGTCAATTCTGTCGTTGGGGCGTATTTGGTTTTTACGCCGGGTTTAAGTGTGATCGTCTAATACGGGTGTCGGCCACCGGGGCTGAAACTTTAGATGCGGCACCGCTGAAGCGCATACTGTTCTACCCGGTTTATGAAGGCATTTCGGCGTTTTGTATCAGCAATACCAATCTCGTCATCCACCGGCAGCCGAGGGTAGTGTTGGGTTACTGACCGGGTGAAGAGGCCTGCACCGTGGCTCTGGATCGCCCCATGCCGGTCAAAAACCGGGGTGTCCCGCAGGCCGCAGCTGGGTGAACGTGATTTAAGAATCAATCCCGAGAGGCTCTTGGCCTGTGCCAGCCAGCCATCAGAAAAGCGCATCAATGCAGCGGTGACATCCAGACTGGCATCCTCAACCCCCAGCGCCAAAGGGTGCAGGGGGCTGCCGGTCAGTCTGACCGGGGGGCGGGGGGTGCCCAGACCGGCCTCCACCTCGGGGCAGAGAGCGACTATCTCGAAGCGCCGGGTGAGGTGGTTGCAGATGGATTCGCTGAATCTGTCCGTGCCATCGTAACGGACGGGATTGCCCAGCAGGCAGCTGCTGACGGCTATCCGGGGGAGGGGAGCGGGCATGGCTGCCTGATCCCGATATGGCCAGGAGCCTGTCCGAGAATAGGAGTCATGGTGAGGGGAAGCTGGTTTGAGTCAGATTTTTTCATTATTTGAGGCGAATATTAGGCATATTTAACGAAAATAATGGGAGAATCAGGCCAAATCCAGCTTTTTTCTCACTGTGGTTCCTATTCTCGGACAGGCTCAGCGGTTGCGCCGGGCAGCTACGCGCAGGCGCAGGGCGTTGAGTTTGATGAAGCCTTCGGCATCGGCCTGGTTGTATGCGCCATCATCCTCTTCGAAGGTGGCGATGGACTCATCAAACAGGCTGTTGGATGCCGATTTACGGCCGACCACCATCACGCTGCCTTTGTAGAGTTTGAGGCGCACCACGCCGTTGACCACCTTCTGGGTATGGTCGATAGCGGTTTGCAGCATCTCCCGTTCGGGGCTCCACCAGTAGCCGTTATAGATCAGGCTGGCATAGCGTGGCATCAGCTCATCTTTGAGGTGGGCGGACTCCCGATCCAGGGTGAGTGATTCTATGGCGCGGTGTGCCTTGAGCATGATGGTGCCGCCGGGGGTCTCGTAGCAGCCGCGTGATTTCATGCCGACGTAGCGATTTTCAACGATGTCGTCGCGGCCGATGCCATTGGCACCACCGATCTTGTTCAGGGTCTCCAGTACGGTGGCGGGGCTCATCGCCTTGCCGTCGATGGCGCAGATGTCGCCCTGCTCAAAGGTCAGTTCGATATAGGTGGGCTGATCCGGAGCCTTTTCGGGTGAGACGCTCCAGCGCCACATCTCATCGGCTGGCTCCTGCCAGGGGTCTTCCAGCTCGTTGCCCTCGTAGGAGATGTGCAGCAGATTGGCATCCATCGAGTAGGGTGAGCGGCCATCCTTGCGTTTGGCATCAACGGAGATGCCGTGATTTTCAGCGTAGTTCAGCAGCTTTTCGCGGGAGTTAAGATCCCACTCGCGCCACGGGGCGATAACCTGCACATCCGGTTTGAGGGCATAGGCGCCCAGTTCAAAGCGCACCTGATCATTGCCCTTGCCGGTGGCACCGTGGGAGATGGCATCTGCGCCGGTCTCATTGGCAATCTCGACCAGCCGCTTGGCAATCAGCGGGCGGGCGATGGAGGTGCCCAACAGGTACTCCCCTTCGTAGATGGTGTTGGCGCGAAACATGGGGAAGACGAAATCACGCACAAACTCTTCGCGCATGTCATCAATGTAGATATCTTTTACACCACAGGCCTGGGCTTTGGCGCGCGCCGGTTCGACCTCTTCACCCTGGCCGATGTCGGCAGTGAAGGTAACCACTTCACAGTTATAGGTCTCCTGCAGCCACTTCAGGATCACTGAGGTGTCCAGCCCGCCTGAATAGGCCAGTACAACTTTTTTAATACCCGACTCTGACATCTGAATCTGCTCCAAATAACGATGTGGTTACTGCGATTGAAAGCGGTGGATTATAGCCTATTTATGGCAAATGGAGAGGCTATCCTCTCAGACGCTGGTGTTGCCAGTTGTTGGCGATGGTCTCCACATCAACGGCCTCGGCGGCTGAGCTCCAGTGGCGATAGAGATCGGTATCACTGCTGTTGGGCTTTGGGTTCGGGACGTTCATCTGGAATCGCAGGGGTATGGGCAGCGCCTCGCCGAGCGCCATCACCTCGCCCCGCCCCAATGCGGACAGGGTGTCAATCAGATTGCTTTCACCGTCGGGCACCAGACTGCGGATATAGGCCTGGTCATCCGGGTTGGTGATGCGAAAACAGAGGAAATTGGCGCACTGTGCCAGCACGGTTTCAGAGAGTTCGTGGGGGCGCTGGCTGATGATGGCGAGTGAAAGCCCATATTTTCGCCCCTCCTTGGCGATGCGTTCGATGGATTTGCGGGTGCCGGCAAAGGCGGTCTCCTGCTCGCGCGGCACATAGGTGTGCGCCTCTTCGCAGACCAGCAGGATGGGGAACTGGCTGCGGTTGGGGTTCCAGTAGTTGAACTCAAAGACCAGGCGGCCTATCTGGGCAGAGACCGTAGGGCGCACATCAAAAGGGATTGAGCTGAGGTCAATGATGGTGATCTGGCTCCGCTTTTGACCCAAGCCGACAAGCTCGCGCAGCAGGTCGGAGAGTGACGCACTGTCAGTGCGCTGCCTGGGTTTGAAGAGGAAGTCGTAACGCACATCATTCAACCGGCTCTGCATGCGCATCAGCAGATCATCAAACTTGCCATGCAGAGTCCCTTTGCGTTTGCCAAAGTCCAGGTTCTGCTCATTGGCCGCTTTGGTGTGGCGATAGAGGTCGGTCAGGGAGAAGTAGACCGGGGTGTCGATAGAGATTTTGGCCGGATCCATATCGGGATTGGCTTTCCGGCGCAGGCCGTGAACAATCTCCTGAAAAAAGGCGATCTGGGTCGATGCGCCAGCTTCAGTACGGTTGATAAAGAGATCCACCAGCTCGGCAAAGGTCAGCAGCCAATATGGGATTTCAAGCCTACGTGCATCCAGGTGCTGGGCGGTCTCTTCATCAAATGCCGAGTGTTCAATGCCTATATCATCAACCCAGTGGTATTCGCCATGCAGGTCGAGCAGCACCACATGGGCGTTGGGCATGGTGCGCACGGCCTGTTGCAGCAGGTTGGTGACACCCCATGATTTACCCGAACCTGATTGCCCCAGGATGGCGCTGTGTCTGCCAAAGAGCGCTGTGGCATCGAGCGAGATGGGGACAGCGGGTTGTGATGGCAGGTGACCCAGCTCGACCCCTTTGGCGGAGAAGCTGGAGAAGAGCAGTTTAAGCTGGTTTTGGGTGGTGAGGTGAACCTCGGCACCAGGGGTTGGAAAGCTATGGATACCGCGATGGAATTTTTCCGCTGTCAGCGCCCCCAGCGGTATCAGAGCCAGCCAGCCATCCGGCTGGGATGTCGTATCGGTCGTGCTGCCAGCACGATTAACCTGCGCCAGGATGCAGATACCCCCCTGCTGGATAGTGAGGTATGAGCCAATCTGCCCTGCAAGAATCTGCTCGTCCTGCAGAGAAACAAGTGGGAAGTTGCCGCTGCTGTCCAGGGTGACTGAGGCCATGAACTCACTGCTTTGAACGCGGGTGATGTGTCCAATCAGGGTGTCTGTTTTTGAATCCATAGGTCTCTCTGCCAAGCGCAATGTGCGGAGCGGTTCAGGGGTTTCTCAGAAGCCTGTAGCTTACTCAGGTGCAATCGGTGCGGCAATAAAAAACCCCCTTCACAGAGAAGAGGGTTTGATGAGGGTGTTGAGTGATGCTATTCCATATCTTCTGTATCTTCGAATGGCGGATCACCGTCGTAGATGTCACTCCGGCGTTTTTGCAGATAGGCATCCCGGTGAAATTCATATTTATCCAGCGCGGCCTCTTCCATCACCTTGCTGGCGGAGAGGAGGTCGGCACGCTGGTCAAGCCCGCGCAGCCCGGCCACGCCCCAGCGCTCTCTTTCCGGGTTGATCTGGCGAACCGGGTCGATATACCAGTCGGCCAGCAGACCAAAGGCATCGCGGGCACCACTGGGGCCAAGGAGTGGCAACACGATGTAGGGGCCAGGGGCTACGCCCCATCTGCCCAGGGTCTGCCCAAAATCCTCCTTGTATCTTGGCATATCGTGCACACTTGCAACATCAATTAGACCAAGGATGCCAAAGGTGCTGTTGACCATTACGCGCCCCAGCCCTGATGCGGCATGCTCAAATTTGAATTGCAGCAGGTTATTCAGGATGGAGGTGAGATCGACAAGGTTGTTAAAGACGTTAGTAATGCCGCGATCAACCGGGGTTGGGACTATGGCCTTATAGCCTTTGGCCAAAGGCTTGACGACGGCATCGTCCAGGGTGTCATTCACCTCATACATGAAGCGGTTATAGCTTTCGAGTGGGTCACGCGGATCAGCATAATCAGCATGGGTTGTGGCGCACCCGGCAAGGAGCATGGATGAGAGCAGTAAGAGCATCCCCAGTTGACGATAAAAACGCTTGTAACTCATTAGTGTTTCCTTGAATTAGATCTTCTTGATTGCTTTATTATGCACTTAGCCCCGGCTCCTGCACCAGGGCGCACAAGGTCGATAGCATAAATCGCCGCTGGGGGTAAAGCAAGAATACTGACATGCCGCAGCAAACCATCCTTGACCGGCATAGGATTAGTTTAGTAGTCTGCTGAGTTCGACTATTTTTCATCATTGCGGCAGCTTAGCGGCCGTTGGGAGCGTACTAACGTGGAATTGAGTGGCGCCGAGATTCTTGTCCAGTGCCTGAAGGATGAGGGTGTTGAACATCTGTTTGGATACCCCGGAGGGGCCGTCCTTCACATCTATGACGAGCTTTTCAAGCAGGATGAGGTTCAGCATATTCTGGTACGGCATGAGCAGGGGGCGGTGCATGCCGCCGATGGTTATGCACGCGCAACCGGCAAACCCGGTGTGGCGCTGCTGACCTCTGGCCCCGGCGCAACCAATGGCGTCACCGGCATTGCAACCGCCTATTGCGACTCTATCCCGATGGTGGTGATCACTGGCCAGGTACCTACCCCGTTCATTGGCAGTGATGCCTTTCAAGAGGTGGATACCCTCGGCATCACCCGCCCCTGCGTAAAGCATAACTTCCTGGTAAAGGATGTACGCGATCTGGCAGAGACGATGAAAAAAGCCTTCTATATCGCCACCTCAGGCCGCCCCGGCCCGGTTGTGATTGATGTGCCAAAGGATGTCACTGACCCCAATATCAAGATCCCGCACCGCTATCCAAAGAGCATCAAGATGCGCTCTTACAACCCGGTGAAGAGAGGGCATTCGGGGCAGATCAAAAAGGCGGTTGAGCTGATTCTTTCGGCCAAACGCCCGGTTGTCTATTCAGGCGGCGGTGTCGTGACCGGCGATGGCGCAGCTGAGCTGACCGATCTGGTACGCGAGATGAACCTGCCGATCACCAGCACCCTGATGGGGCTGGGCGGCTACCCCGGCACCGGCAAACAGTTCCTCGGCATGCTTGGCATGCACGGCACCTACGAGGCCAATATGGCGATGCACGACTGTGATGTGCTGATCGCTATCGGGGCACGTTTTGATGATCGCGTCACCGGCAAGGTCAAGGATTTCTGCCCCGATGCCAAGATCATCCATATTGATATCGACCCGGCCTCTATCTCCAAAAACGTGCGGGTTGACATCCCTATCGTTGGCCCCGTCAAGCAGGTGCTGGCCGATATGCTCAATGTTGTAAAGGCACGCAAATCACGGCCAAACCGCGAGGCACTGGAACAGTGGTGGTCACAGCTACAGCAGTGGCGCTCGGTAAACTGCCTTAAATACAACGCCAACAGTGGTCGAATCAAGCCACAGGCGGCGATTGAGATGCTGCACAAAATCACTGGTGGTGATGCCATTATTGCATCCGATGTCGGCCAGCATCAGATGTGGGTGGCACAATATTACCCTTTCGACAAACCACAGCACTGGCTCACCTCCGGCGGGCTGGGCACCATGGGGTTTGGCCTGCCCGCTGCAATGGGTGCCAAGGTCGCCTGCCCCGAAAAGGATGTGGTCTGCATCACCGGTGACGGCAGCATCCAGATGAACATTCAGGAGCTGGCCACCTGCCAGCACTTCAACCTGCCGCTGAAGGTGATGCTGCTCAATAATGGCTATCTGGGCATGGTGCGTCAGTGGCAGGAGTTTTTCTACGGCAGTCGTTACTCTGAGGTCACCGTCGAGGCACAGCCCGATTTCATAAAACTTGCCCAGGCCTATGGTCATGTGGGTATGCGGGTGGAAAAACCTGAGGATCTTGAAGGGGCACTGACCGAGATGATGGCGATGAAAGACCGGCTGGTTTTTCTGGATGTGGTGGTTGATCCCGGCGAGAATGTCTACCCTATGATTATGGCTGGGAAAGGGCATCATGAGATGCAACTCTCCCCTGATTGCGAGCTATCCTGATGCGACATATTATTTCAATTTTGATGGAAAACGAGGCGGGAGCACTCTCCCGTGTAGCCGGGCTCTTTTCAGCGCGCGGTTACAACATTGAGTCACTGACCGTAGCGCCCACAGAAGATCCCACCCTGTCACGTATGACATTGGTCACCTGCGGCAACAATGAGATTATTGAGCAGATCACCAAGCAGTTGCACAAGCTGATCGAGGTGGTGAAGCTGGCTGATCTCTCCGAAGGGGTGCATATCGAACGTGAGATGATGCTGATCAAGCTGCTGGCCAAAGGCAGCCACCGTGAAGAGGTCAAGCGCCTGGTGGAGATCTTTCGCGGCAATATCATTGATGTCACTGACACCAGCTACATCGTTGAGATGACCGGCACCTGCGACAAGCTGGATGCCTTCATCGGTGCCGTACACGAGGATCTGATCCTTGAGACCGTGCGCACCGGCCCATCCGGCATCGCCCGTGGCACCAAAGGGCTGTCACTCTAAAACACCCAAAATCCTTATAAATTTAACCATTGAACCCAAAGGCACACTTCATGAGCATGAACATCTACTATGACAAAGACGCTGACCTCTCCCTGATTCAGGGCATGAAGGTCAGCATTATCGGCTACGGCTCCCAGGGGCACGCCCACGCCAACAACCTGAAGGACTCAGGTGTCGATGTCACCGTAGGGCTGCGCACCAACTCGGCCTCTGTAGCCAAGGCTGAAAACTCCGGCCTGAAGGTTGCCGCTGTTGCAGATGCGGTTGCCAGCGCCGATCTGGTCATGATTCTGACCCCGGATGAGTTCCAGTTTCAACTCTATAAAGAGGAGATTGAACCCAACCTGAAGCAGGGCGCAACCCTGGCCTTCGCCCACGGCTTCAGCATCCTCTACAACCAGGTTGTGCCGCGTGCCGATCTGGATGTCATCATGGTTGCACCCAAGGCGCCTGGCCACACCGTGCGCAGCGAATTTGTGCGTGGCGGCGGCATCCCTGACCTGATTGCAGTGCATCAGGATGTATCGGGGCAGGCCAAGGCGGTTGCCCTCTCCTACGCATCCGGCGTGGGCGGCGGTCGTACCGGCATCATCGAGACCACCTTTAAAGACGAGACCGAAACCGATCTATTCGGCGAGCAGGCGGTGCTTTGTGGCGGCTGTGTCGAACTGGTCAAGGCCGGTTTTGAGACCCTGGTTGAAGCCGGTTACGCCCCGGAGATGGCCTATTTCGAATGCCTGCACGAGCTGAAGCTGATTGTTGACCTGATGTATGAAGGCGGCATCGCCAACATGAACTACTCCATCTCCAACAATGCCGAGTATGGCGAGTATGTCACCGGCCCCAAGATCATCAATGAAGAGAGCCGCTGGGCCATGCGTGAGGCGCTGGCCAACATCCAGAATGGCGAATATGCCAAACGCTTCGTACTGGAAGGGCAGACCAACTACCCTGAGATGACCGCCCGCCGTCGTCAGAATGCCGAGCATCAGATCGAGCAGGTCGGTGCAAGCCTGCGCAGCATGATGCCCTGGATCACCGCCAACAAGATCGTGGATAAAGAGAAAAACTAGGCCTGAATCACATTGGGCCATAAAGCCTCTCTTCTCAAGCGGGAAGAGAGGCTTTTTTATAGATTACTATCCTGTGAAACGGGCGCTATAATCAGCTGAATCGTTGTATCCCAGGATTGATAATGACCGAAGAGCCAAGCAAAAACCCCAAACCCAGACGGCGCGGTATCTATCTGCTGCCCAACCTGCTGACCACAGCAACCCTGTTTGGCGGCTTCTACGCCATCCTGGCTGCCATGAGCGGGCGTTTCGAAGCGGCCGCCATTGCCATCTTTATCGCCATGGTTGCCGATGGCCTGGATGGCCGGGTTGCCCGGATGACCAACACCCAGTCCGACTTTGGTGCCGAGTATGACAGCCTGGCCGATATGGTGGCCTTCGGGCTGGCACCGGCTCTGGTGATGTATCTCTGGGCATTGAACGGATTGGGCAAATTTGGCTGGCTGGCCGCCTTTGTCTACACCGCCGGTACGGCACTGCGGCTGGCGCGCTTTAATACGCAGGTGGGGACGGCAGACAAACGCTACTTTCAAGGGCTGGCCAGCCCGGCCTCTGCGGCCATCATGGCCAGTGCCGTCTGGGTTGGTATAGAACATGGCTTCGATGGCAAGGATGTCGCCTGGGGGGCCTGCTTTATCACCCTGGCTGCGGGCCTGTTGATGGTGAGCAATGTCCGCTACTCCAGCTTTAAAGAGATCGACTTTCGCGGCAAGGTTCCATTTATCGCCCTGGTGGCCGTAATGCTGGGGTTTGCCATTGTCCTTTGGCAGCCATCACTGGTACTGTTTTTACTCTCTTTTGGCTACGCCATCTCAGGGCCCGTCCTGACCCTGACCCAGTTAAAGCAGCGCCGGGCCAAGCGTCAGACAGGCCATACCGATAAGGATGAGTAGTTGGCAACAGGCTGATCGTGGGTTATAGTTTTTACTAATGAACAGCTCCTGCCAAAATCGGCCGATTTCATCAAGCACTCTGCATGCAGAGCGTGTTCGCGTCTGTCCGCCGCTCTTCTGCCCACTCCCTCTGCTACGACTGCTGCCTTAGGGCAGACAAATCCACTATGCCCTGGCGAGGGCCAGCACTACGCAACAGCACAACATTGAACACCATTGCCACCCCGGCAACAGATCGGAGCAGAACAGTGAACAACCCAGATCAATTGATTATTTTTGATACCACCTTGCGTGATGGCGAACAGAGCCCCGGCGCCTCCATGACACGGGATGAGAAGGTGCGCATTGCCAAGGCGCTGGAGAAGATGCAGGTGGACATCATCGAGGCTGGCTTCCCCATCGCCAGCCAGGGGGATTTTGAAGCGGTGCAGGCGGTCGCCCGCGCCATTACCGACAGCACCGTCTGTGGTCTGGCTCGCGCACTGGAGAAGGATATTGACCGCGCAGCAGAGGCATTGAAAGAGGCCAGCTCCTTTCGCATCCACACCTTTCTTGCCACCTCACCGATCCACATGCGGGAGAAGTTACGCATGCAGCCGGATGAGGTGGTCGAACGGGCGGTAGCTGCGGTAAAACATGCCCGCCGCTACACCGACAATATCGAGTTTTCACCTGAAGATGCCGGGCGTTCCGACCCTGATTTTCTCTGCCGCATTTTAGAGGCGGTGATCGACGCGGGTGCCACCACCCTGAATATCCCGGATACCGTGGGCTATGCCGTGCCCGAGCAGTTTGGCGCATTGATCGGTGAGCTTATGGAGCGCATACCCAATTCGGACAAGGCCGTATTCTCGGTGCATTGCCACAATGATCTGGGGTTGGCCTCGGCCAACGCCCTGGCCGCCGTGATGAATGGCGCACGGCAGGTAGAGTGCACCATCAATGGCCTGGGCGAGCGCGCCGGAAACTCCGCCCTGGAAGAGGTGGTAATGGCCGTGCGCACCCGCCAGGATCTCTTCCAGTGCGACAGCCGTCTGGATACCACGCAGATCATGACCTGCTCCCGACTGGTGAGTGGCATCACCGGCTTTCCGGTGCAGCCGAATAAATCCATCGTCGGTGCCAACGCCTTCGCCCACGAATCCGGCATCCATCAGGATGGCGTACTCAAAAGCCGTGAAACCTACGAGATTATGCGCGCCGAGGATGTCGGCTGGTCACAGAACCGCATGGTGCTGGGCAAGCATTCGGGTCGCAATGCCTTTCGGGCGCGTCTCAAGGAGCTGGGCATCGTCTTTGAATCCGAGGCAGAGCTGAACGACACCTTTACCCGATTCAAAGAGCTGGCCGACAAAAAGCACGAGATCTTCGATGAAGATATTCAGGCGCTGGTCACCGATACCGGGCTGGCGGCCGAGAACGAGCGCATAAAACTGATCTCACTCCGGGTCTGCTCCGCAACGGGTGAAACCCCGGAGGCCAGCATCGTCTTGTCCATGGATGGCAAAGAGTATTCAGCCACCGCCACCGGCAGCGGCCCAGTCGATGCAACCTATTGCGCGATCGAAAGCATTGTCGAGAGCGGTGCTGAGCTGCAACTCTACTCGGTGAACAATATCACCAGCGGCACCGATGCCCAGGGAGAGGTTACGGTGCGGCTGGAGCGAGGTGGGCGCATCGTCAACGGCCAGGGGGCGGATACCGATATTGTAATCGCCTCCGCCAAGGCCTATGTCAACGGCTGCAACAAGGTGATGCAGGATGGGACTAAAGAGAAAACACAGGTCTGAACCGGCCCAATGGAACAGCCGCTACGCAAAAGCTATCTGGATGCCATGGGGATTACCCAATGGGTAGTCCGCCAACCTTCCGCATCAGAGGTGGAGGAGAGACCGGCTGCGCAGCCGCTGGCGCCTGAGCCGGTCGCCGCTGCAAAAGCGGAGCCCCCAGCCCGGCCAGCTGCAAAGCCCGTGGCCGACCATGACGCCCCTCCCGCCTGGCTGAACGAAGCACCGCCGTCCGATGAGGAGTGGCACCCCAGTGAAACCAGTGACGAGGCTGAACAGCTGTCTCCTCGATCCATTGTTGCCGATCTGGGATGGGACGCCTTGCAGCAACACATTGCGGCCTGCAAAGCCTGTGAGCTGCACCGCAGCCGAAAACAGAGCGTATTTGGCACCGGCAGCCCACAGGCCGACCTGCTGATTATCGGCGAAGCACCGGGAGCCGATGAGGATCGCCTGGGTGAGCCTTTTATGGGTCGGGCAGGCAAGCTGCTCAATGCCATGCTGAAGGCGATCGGCTTTGAGCGCAGCCAGGTCTATATCGCCAATATCCTCAAATGTCGGCCACCTGACAACCGCGACCCGCATGTGGAAGAGGTGTCACATTGCAGACCCTATCTCATGCGACAGATTGAGCTGATCAACCCCAAGGTTATTCTGGCGGTGGGGCGGGTATCAGCACAAAATCTCCTGCAATCCTCCGACACCCTTGGCCGCCTGCGCGGTCGAACGCATCACTTTGGTACAGGCAATATCCCGTTGATAGCAACCTATCATCCCGCCTACCTGCTGCGCAGCCCTGAGCAGAAGGCCAAATCCTGGCAGGATCTGCAACAAACGCTCTCCCTACTGCAAAAACCTTGAGCAATCCCCCACTCCAGATGCGCCCCATGCAGGATAATGATATTGCCGAGGTAATGGCACTGGAGCTGCTGGCCTATGAATTCCCTTGGAGCGAGGAGACGATGCGCAGCTGCCTGAAACCAGGCTACAGCTGCTGGGTCTGCCTGCAGGAGGGGCGCATCATCGGCCATGCCATCATGTCGGTTGCAGCGGGCGAGGCCAATATCCTGAACCTCTGCATCCACCCTGATCTACAGGGGCGCGGGCTGGGGCGAAAGCTGCTGGAGCAGATGCTGGCACTCGCCCGGCAACAGCAGGCCGATAGCGCTTTTCTGGAGCTGCGCCGCTCGAACAGAACGGCATCCAGCCTCTATGATGCCATGGGTTTTAATGAGATCGGTCTGCGCCAAAACTACTACCCGGCCAAAAAAGGGCGTGAAGATGCCATTCTGATGGCAAAGATGCTTTAAACACTCAGCCGCCGCTATTCGGTGCGTAGTGCGAACGCACATAAAGCTCCACGATCTGCTGGAACTTCTCGGCAATATCATCCCCTTTCAGCGTGATGGTCTTTTCACCATCCTCATAAACCGGAGCCACAGGCCGCTCACCACTGCCGGGCAGGCTGATGCCGATGTTGGCATGCTTGCTCTCGCCAGGGCCGTTGACCACGCAGCCCATTACCGCCACGGTCATATTCTCCACCCCTGGAAAGAGCTTGCGCCAGACCGGCATCTGCTGTCGCAGGTAGGCTTGAATATCCTTTGCCAGCTGCTGAAAGAGGGTGCTGCTGGTGCGCCCGCAACCTGGGCAGGCGATAACCGCCGGGGTGAAGTTGCGCAGCTCCAGGGCTTGCAGAATCTCCTGGGCAATCACCACCTCTTCGGTGCGAGACGCGCCCGGCTCTGGTGTCAGGGAGATGCGGATGGTGTTGCCAATGCCCTGTTGCAGCAGCACGGCCAGCGCGGTAGTGGAGGCGACAATCCCGCGCGCACCCATGCCCGCTTCGGTCAGCCCCAGATGCAGCGCATAGTTACAGCGTTGCGCCAGCGCCTGATAGACGGCGATCAGATCCTGCACCCCGCTCATCTTGCAGGAGAGTATAATCTGATCCCCTCTCAACCCCAGTGTCTCCGCCTCTCTGGCACTCTCCAGCGCAGAGACCACCATGATCTCGCGGATCACCTCATCGGTCTCTTTGGGCTGGGCTGCACGGGCATTCTCATCCATCATACGCACCACCAGCTCCTGATCCATGCTGCCCCAGTTGACGCCGATCCGCACCGGCTTGTCGTAGCGGATGGCGATCTCAATCATGCGGGCAAACTGGCTGTCACGCTGCGCACCCCGACCCACGTTGCCAGGGTTGATGCGGTACTTGGCCAGTGCCTGTGCGCACTCGGGGTATTGGGTCAGCAGCTTGTGTCCGTTGAAGTGGAAGTCACCGATCAGCGGCACGCTACAGTTACGTTGATCCAGCGCCTCCCGGATCTGCGGGATGGCCTGGGCCGCCTCTTCGGTATTAACGGTAAGCCGCACCAGCTCGGAACCCGCCTCTGCCAGCTCTGCCACCTGCTGGACAGTGGCGCGGATATTCGTGGTATCCGTGTTGGTCATGGACTGGATGACTACAGGTCTATCGCTGCCAATGACAACGGAGCCGACGGCCACCCCTTGGGTGCGGTGGCATTCTACTGGGGATTTTGGCATGACGAAGGGGCAACCTGGGTCGAGTAAACAGGCCGCTATTTTAGCCTAAACCGAATTATTGAGGTTAGCCCCTTTTCAACCTAGAAAGATCAGTTGAACGTATGTGCAGGGCGTAAGATATTGATCCGATTAGCGTAACAAAAAAGTCCGTGGTCACCTAATTGGTGAAGAGGATCTTTTTTGTATAGCTAGGCGAATCAAGAGCTTGCGCCATGTGCGTGCGTTTAACTGATTTTTCTAGGTTCAAGGCCGACGGTAGACCTCGACCCTGGAGATCTGCTTCAGCGGCACCTGCACGGTCATATCGCCACCGGACAGCCGCTGCTTGATGGTGATCTGATCCTTTGTCATGGATACCAGAACCCCTTTGCGCATGGCATTCTCCTGATCAACATAGATGCGCACGCTTTTATCCATATAGTTGTGCAGCTGGGCTATCTTTGTTGGCAGATACTCCCTGGCTGGTATTGGCCTTTTCAGTTTTTTAGCCGCTCCAATATCAGAGGAGAAGGCGCTTTTTGCATCAGACAGTTGTGATGCAAGCCCCGATGTGTGGACACCCGTACTCGCTGTCTGCGCTGGCAGGCTAAAGCTGAGATCAGTAACCGGCTCGCCATTGATTGCCAGCTTCAGATCCAGGATCTCCGGGATCTCTTCGGGTTTGTAGAAGGAGAGCGTGGCCGGGTCAATGGCCTCGGATGGGTGGATGCCAAAGCTCACCTCTCTGGGGTCTTTGATAAAATGCTTGATTGCGGCAATCAACCCTGGGCCGGGTATAAATCCCAGCTGCTGCGCAAGCTGCCTTTCATCCATATTCAGCATGGACGCTATGAAGGCATCCACGGTCAGGCCGCGTGATGCTGCACAGTATTGCCGGGCTTTTACAACAAAATCAGAGTCAATCTGATAGGCCACACTCATCTCTGAGAGCAGTGGTTGCCGCACCTCCGTCATTGCGCTGCCAGGCTGGGGCAGATGGGATAGAAGCAGGTTGATTTGTGAATACCCAACGCCTTGCAGATCAAAGTCCAGCTGCGTCTCGGCACGCCCTGTTGCCGAGTCAAGATCAACATCCAATGCGGCATCCATGGTGATGCTATAGAAACCCAGCGCACCCAGCAGATCGAGTGAAAGCCCGGTCATTACCCCGCAGCCATCCGGGTCTTTAACCCCGGATACCTGCTTGGCCTCTTCCAGCATATTGATATAGCTGGCAGCCAAGTCGCCATCCAGTGGGATGCTAAAGCCCTTAACGGACAGCCTGAATTTTTCAGGGGGGGTGTTTTGAAAGCTGCCCACCATCAATCGGTAGAGAAAGGGCAGGCCATCTCCTGCTATCCGGGCGGATTCAATAGTGATCTCATCATTGCTGTCTGACGGATAGACACTGATGTTTTCAACCGTGATACTGCCTTCATAACTGGAGCCGATGCCTTGGTAGCGGATCTCTGCAAAGGGGCTGGCCAGTGGGATTATTTTATCCAGCTCACTGGAGACATGATAATGGATGTATCCCTTGGCAGCGCCATACAGAGCCCCGGTGAAGATAAGCAGGCCCATAAAGGCTGTTTTGAGTTTCATGGTCAGATCATTTTATTTTAGGAAATAGCTCTCAGAGCAGTATAGCAACAGCTACCTGGTAACTCAGCTCACTTAGTCATGCCATGCTAAATCTGATTTTTAAAGAGATGGAACCACAGATTCACACAGATAAACACGGATAAGTCATGTTTCAAGCCGAAATCTGTGTTTATCTGTGTGAATCTGTGGTTCAAAGCAGTGCTTTATGCATAAGCTTGGTGAAAAAGCATATCTCGCAACACCTGCATTAGAACCATGCCGAATAGTTACAGTGAGTGAAAAGCATATTTCCAAGCCTTGGGGCACGGTCTGAAGAGGGCTGTCAGCCAAATGAAAAGGGCCGATTCCAACCCGCCAAAGCGGGCTGAAACCGACCCCTGCCATGTTCTTGATACTCAGGCTTTTACATCCAGCAGGCTGCCAATGGTTTTACTCATGGCATCTGCCGCCTGCACCGCCTTTACACTGGCCTCGATCTGGGCGCGATCCGCCACCAGATTCACCAATGGTTTTGCAAAGTCCCCGGCTTGACCCGGCTTATCGGCCTTTGCAATCTGATCTGCACTCTGTCGCATACCGTCAAAACCGCGCTGCATGCCTTGCAGGCCACTACTGAGTGCGCTGCTTACGGGATCCATTGCCATCTCCTTTTAACCTGCACGCTTACAAGTATGCGTCAGTCTGGTGGTTTTTACAGCTGTGTGGCACGCTCAGGGTGTGAACTCTGTCACAAAACCGGGGTTTTCCAGGCTACAGCTCGCGTATTGCGAGGAATTGAATATCCGGCCAGCGCTCTATAGTGAGGTCAAGATTGACCCGGCTGGTCGCCAGATAGACCAGCTGCTCATCCCCATCAATCGCCAGGTTGGCATGCGCCTTGGTGCGGAACTGCTCCAGCATCTTGCTATCGTCGCACCGCACCCAGCGGGCTGTAGAGATCTGTACCGGCTCCACTATGGCCTCAACATTATATTCATCCTTCAGGCGTTGGGCGGCCACCTCAAACTGCAATACACCCACTGCCCCAAGGATCAGATCATTGTTTTTCAGCGGCCGGAATACCTGGGTCGCGCCCTCTTCACACAGCTGTAGCACCCCCTTTTGCAGCGCCTTCATGCGCAACGGATCTTTCAGCACCACACGGCGGAACAGTTCGGGCGCAAAGTAGGGGATGCCCTCATATTTCAGATTCTCCCCTTCGGTGAAGGTGTCACCAATCTGAATGGTGCCGTGGTTGTGCAGGCCGATAATATCCCCCGGCCAGGCCTCCTCTACATGGCGACGCTCATCGGCCTGAAAGGTGATGGCGTTGCTGATCTGCACGGTTTTATTGATCCGCACATGGCGCATCTTCATGCCCTTTTTATAGGAGCCGGAGCAGACGCGCAGAAAGGCCACCCGGTCACGGTGGGCGGGATCCATATTGGCCTGGATCTTGAAAACAAAGCCAGTAAATTTCTCCTCTGACGGCTCAATGGTGCGCTCCTGAGTGATGCGAGCCAGTGGACATGGCGCATAGTCGGAGAAGGCATCCAGCAGCTCTTTGACCCCAAAGTTATTGATGGCCGAACCGAAAAAGACCGGCGTCAGCTCCCCGCGGGCATAGGCGGCCAGATCCAGCTCATGGCTGGCGCCACGCACCAGCTCGATCTCATCGCGCAACTCATCAGCCTGATCACCCACCAGCTCATCCAGGCGCGGGTTATCCAGCCCTTCAATCACCTCACCCTGCTGAATCTTGCCGCCGTGGGTGGCCGAATAGAGGTGGGTGGTCTCACTGCGCAGATCAAATACCCCTTTGAAACGCTTGCCCATGCCGATGGGCCAGGTCACGGGGGCGCACTTGATATCAAGGATGCTCTCTACCTCATCCAACAGATCGATGGGGTCTCTCCCCTCCCGATCCAGCTTGTTGATAAAGGTCAGGATCGGCGTGGTGCGCAGGCGGCAGACCTCCATCAGCTTGATGGTGCGCGCCTCAACCCCCTTGGCCACATCGATCACCATCAGTGCCGAGTCAACGGCCGTCAGGGTACGATAGGTATCCTCAGAGAAATCCTCATGCCCCGGCGTATCCAGCAGATTGATGATCACCTCCCCGTAGGGAAACTGCATCACCGACGAGGTGACAGAGATACCGCGCTCTTTCTCCATTGTCATCCAGTCAGAGGTGGCATGCCGTGCCGCTTTTCGGCCCTTTACGGTACCTGCCATCTGGATGGCACCACCGTAGAGCAGCAGTTTTTCGGTCAGCGTGGTTTTACCGGCATCGGGATGCGAGATGATCGCAAAGGTGCGCCGCCGTTTGAGTTGTGAAAGCAGTTCAGACATGGAAGGGTTCAGGGGCGATGAAAAGCCGGGATTATACATGGGTCGGGATGTACTTCAGAATCTTCGACCCAAAACCCCAGATTGAACCGTAGCGAGGGCCACTATGAATCTGAAATCCGCAGTTGACCTCATCAGAACACAAGCTCACTCCAGATGACCGGCCTCCAGCAGCGAGGCCAGCCAATAATAGACCCCGCCACCGGAAAAATCTTTTTTTACCCCTTCCACCAGACGGGTTGCCTGTTCCTGCCCTATTGCGACCTGAAACAATACCTGCGCACGTCGCCCGGCCACCTGCTCAGCCGCTGTCATGGAGTGGACAGAAGCGCCATGACCGTTAATTCTGAAGCTGGTGAAGCCCGTCACCTCCTCTCGCTCAAGCAGCCAGTCGGTCACTGCATCCTCTACCGAAGGGGATACAACCAGGGAGACCAGAACCTTATTTTCCATCTCAGACTCCTTTATTTAGCAACCGCAAAACGGCGGTAAAGAATAGGCAGCAGAATCAGTGTAAGTACGGTGGAGGACATCAGCCCACCAATCACCACTACCGCTAAGGGACGCTGGATCTCAGAACCCGGCCCCGTTGCAAACAGCAAGGGAATCAGGCCAAAGGCGGCGATGTTGGCTGTCATCAATACGGGGCGCAGACGCCTTTTGGCACCTTCAAGCACCACCTCACCAATGGGTCTGCCCAGAGCCAGCAACTGGTTAAAGTAGCTGACCATCATCACACCATTGAGCACAGCAATACCCAGCAGGGCGATAAAGCCCACCGAGGCCGGAACGGAGAGGTATTCACCCGTGACCCACAACCCCACGACACCACCGATCATGGCAAATGGGATATTGCTAAGCACGAGTACCGCCTGGCGCACTGAACGGAAGGTGGAGAAGAGGATCAGAAAGATCAGCCCCAGCGCCACCGGCACCACAATAGAGAGCCGCTTGGCCGCCCGTTGCTGGTTTTCAAATTGCCCCCCCCACTCCAGAGAGTACCCAATGGGCAGTTTGACCTGCTCGGCCACCTTGGCCTTCGCCTCCTCCACAAAGCTCACCAGATCCCGCCCCGATACGTTGGCAATGACCACCGCCATCCGCTTTCCCCCCTCACGATTGAGCGCTACCGGCCCCTCAATACGCTCCACCTGTACCAGGTTGGAAAGAGGTACGCCCTGCCCATCAGGCAGACTGATCTGTAACCCGGCGAAGGCCGCCGGAGAGTTTCGCAACGCCTCTGAGCTCTTCAGAATCAAGGGAATACGGCGGTTGCCTTCATAGATCATACCCGGCTGCAGCCCCTCTACTTTGGCGCGTAATACACGTTCCAGGCTATCCACGTCCAGCCCTAACCGGCCGGCAGCAAGACGGTCTATTTTCATCCGGTAATACTGGGCACCCTCATTGCGTGGTGAATAGACATCTTCCCCACCGGAGATACCCTGTAACACCGCTACCAGTGCCTCTGCGGTGCGGTTCAATCCCTCCTGATCATCGCCGAAGATCTTTATCGCCAGATCACCCCTGACCCCCGTCAGCATCTCGGAGACGCGCATCTCAATGGGTTGGGTAAAGGCATAGGCTACGCCGGGGAAATCAGCCAGTACCTCACGCAGTGAGGCATTCAGAGCCTCTTTATCTGGTACCGTCCACTCCTCTACCGGCTTGAGCACCAGGAAGCTGTCCGTTTGGTTCAAACCCATGGGATCCAGACCCAGCTCATCAGAGCCGGTACGCGCAATCACTCCCTTAACCTCTGGCACCCGCTCCATTACCGCACGCTGAAAACGGGTGTCGATGGCAATGGATTGCTCCAGATTGATTGAGGGCAGCTTTTCCAGCTGCACAATGAGATCCCCCTCATCCATGGTGGGCATAAAGGTCTTGCCAACCTGGGTGTAGAGCCCGCCCGCCGATACCAGCAGCAGCAGGGCAAATGCAAACAGCAGGTTGCCATGATCCAGTGACCAGCGCAGCACAGGGTCGTAGAGTCGGCTGGCCTGGCGTATCAGCCAGGGCTCTTTATGGCTGACATTCCCCAGCAGGTAGGAGGCCAACACGGGGATCACCGTCAGCGAAAGCAGCAGCGCGCCACTCAAGGCAAAGACAATGGTCAGTGCCACCGGCCCGAACAGCTTGCCTTCCAGCCCTTGCAGCGTCAGCAGTGGCAGGAAGACGATGATGATGATCAACATCCCTGAGGTGATCGGCAATGCAACCTCACGCGCTGCCCGGTAGATCAGATGCAGGCGCGGCAGGCGTGTTGCCCGTTTCTGGTTCGCAAGATGGGTGACGATGTTCTCCACCACCACCACGGCTGCATCGACCAGTATGCCGATGGCAATGGTCAACCCACCCAGGGACATCAGGTTGGCGGACAAACCGAACTGATTCATCAGGATAAAGGTCACCAGCGCGGCCAAAGGCAGCACCAGGGCGACCGTCAGGGCAGCGCGCAGATCCCCCAGGAACAACACCAGCAATATTAGAACCAGAACAATGGCCTCTACCAGAGCCTTGGTGACCGTTCCCACCGCCCGGTCAACCAGGTGGCCACGATCATAGAAGACCTCAATCCGAACATCTTTTGGAAGGCTCTGCTCCAGCTCTGCCAGTTTGGCATCTATCCCCGCCACCACCTTGCGGGCATTGGCGCCACGCAGACCCAGCACCAGCCCCTGCACGGTTTCGCCCTCTCCATTGCGGGTCACAGCTCCATAACGGGTCAGGGTGCCGATGCGCACCTCGGCCACATCACCCACCCTGACCGGCTGATTCGGGTCTGGATGCACAACAATAGTGGAGATATCCTCAAGGGTTTGAACGCTCCCCTCAACCCGCACCAGCAAGGCCTCTTCACCATCATTCAGGCGACCCGCCCCATCATTGCGGTTATTGACTTCCAGCGCTCTGTGCAGCTCCTCAAGGGTGATGCCACGCGCGATAAGCCGGGCATTATCCGGCACCACCTCGAAGGTACGCACCAGGCCACCCAGGGCATTGACATCCGCCACGCCGGGAACCGTGCGAAGGGCTGGGCGAATCACCCAATCCAGCAGCTCCCGCCGCTCCATAAGCGAAAGCCCGTCACCCTCGATGGTAAACATAAACATCTCACCAAGCGGCGTGGTCAAGGGGGCAAGCCCGCCGGTGACACCCTGCGGGAGATCACCCCAGACGCTGTTGATGCGCTCTGCCACCTGCTGCCGCGCCCAATAGATATCGGTTCCCTCTTCAAAGTCCACGGTAATATCGGTCAAGGCATATTTAGCCACTGAGCGCAGCATGGTCAGGTGTGGAATGCCCAGCATCTCCACCTCGATCGGCACAGTGATGCGCGCCTCGATCTCTTCAGGCGTCATGCCCGCCGCCTTGACGATGATCTTCACCTGGGTGCTGGAGACATCAGGAAACGCATCAATAGGGGTACGCTGGATGGCCATCCAGCCCGCTCCTATCAGCAGTGCCACAACCAACAGCATAAGCAGCCGCTGGGTCAGTGCAAATTGAATCAGACGAGCTAGCATTATTCGTTCTCCAACCAGGCAGATTTAAGGGCAGCAGTGCCGGATATCGCCAGCTTGTCACCCGAATTCAGTTTTCCGCTGATAATGAGATGATCCCTCTCCTCACTCCGTATTTGAACCTGGGTGGGGCTAAAGCCGTCCGTGACGGCAGTGAAGACCCAGCTCTTCCCGGCACTGCGCACCAGCGCCGCCCGTGGGATGCGAAAGCTCCCGGCCTCTTCGGCCTGGGCAATCCTGACCTGGACAAACTGGCCGGGACGCAGAAGCTCTGCCCCCTTATCTACCTGAGCACGCACCAGGATACCCTGGTCTTTTTCATGCACCATGCGCCCCACGGTGATCACACGACCCCTCACCTCAGGCTCATCAACTTCAACCAGGGTGCCGTTAGCCGATGTCCCCAGTTTGTCCAGAGGAACATGTATCTCTAGCCACAGAGGAGAGAGCTGTCCCACCTTGTAGATGGGCTCCAGCGCATCCACCTGCTGCCCTGGCGTTGCAAGCTGATCAAGCACTACAGCATCCATCGGGGAGCGTATCTTCAAGGCACTGGAGAGGCGGCGTTCACGAGCCAGGATTTTCAAACCATCCACGCCCAACCCTGCAAGCTGCAGCAACTGGCGATGCTGCTCTACACGGGTCTTGATCTGGATATTATTGGCGCGCGTCTCCAGATAGCGGCGCTCGGCAATAATACCCTCATCATGCAGTTGCCGATCCCGCTTGAGAGCAGCATTGCTCAGCTCCAGCCGGGTAAGCGCCGCAAGGTAGTCCCGTTGCTGTTCCAGGAGCTGGGGGCTTTGAATCACAGCCAGCGGCTGCCCTTTTACAACCTCTTCACCTTCAGCGACCAACAGCGCCTCTAACAGGCCTGCCCGCAAGGCGCTTACCACACGCAACTGGGCATTGGGCACCACCACTTTGGCCGGGAATGGCATACCCCAGGTGCTCACTACCGGCTGTGGTGATTCAACTCTGATATCGAGCGCCTCCCGCTGAGCAGGGTCAATCGCTATTTTCCCGGCAGCATGGAGTGACCCAGCCAATAAGACAGTCAGTAAAACAAGTGTTTTTTTCATTACAAATCCTCTCCCCGGATATGATTCAGCTGAGCAATGGCATGCATACGCTCCAACCGATAGAATTCGAGCTGCTGGGCTGCCGTAGCAGCCTGCTCACGAGCCAGCAGTAGAAAATAGAGATCCGCCTCCCCCAGCTCAAAGGCACGGCGGGCAAGCCTGATTCGTGTTTGAGCAAGCCGGCTTCCCTGCTCGGCCAGCGTTAGATTCTTTGCTGCACGCACTACCGCCTGTTGCGCCTGCTCCAATTCAAGCTCCAGCGCCCAGGCCACCTGTGCCCAGTCGGCCTGAGCCTCGGTCAGGGCAAGCTCAGCCTCAGCAATCCCGGGGGCAGCAGAGGCATGGGTTCCAAACGGCACGCTGATGCCTACACCCAGTGCGTTACCATAAGGATCTCTGCCAATGCCCCGGTCTCGTTTGGCATATAGGGTAAGCACCGGGTTATCACGCCGCTTCAATTTCACGTCATCCCGCTGCGCACGCGCCTGTTCAATAGCAAATTTTGCAGCCACAAGGCGGGGATGAGAGGGGTTCAATTCAGTGCCTGGATTCTGTCTGTCCATCAGATCATCTGGCAGCTCATCGAAAGTGGTATAGGCTCGCCAGGAGCTGCGCTCCCGTTCTACAGCGGCCATTGCATGCTGATAAGCGGCCTCCCTGGTAAGCGCTTCCTGTTGCGCCAGAATCAGATCACTGCGGGCAAGCTCACCGGCATTGACCCGGCGCTCTATATCTATTTCAAGAGCCTTTGCTGAATCCCACTGGCTCCTGGCCTGCTCCTGGCTGCTCTCAGCCAGACGTAACGCCCAGGCCCGCTCCAGCACCTGGCCGGCCACCTCCCAGGAGAGCAGACGGAACTCAGCACCAGCCCGGGAGATGATGCTGCCTCCCAGACTACGGCGGACGCCACGCTGGCCCGGTAGCCACAACGGCATATCCAGGTTTGCCTCCCACTCCCGGTATCCCCGCTCACTGCCCAGATCATCGCTTCTATAGGCCAGACCGGCCACCGGATCACCACCAAACAGCGCATCTGCCTGCTGCTGATAACCCGCTCCAACTTGCCGGAGCGCGGCATGAACCTTGGCTTTTGGATGAATCTGCAAGGCCGCCTGAACCGCCTCGTTAAACGAAGGGGCGGCTTGAAGCGCAGGGAAAAAGAGCACCGCTACAAACAGTAAAACTGCTGTATGAGCCCTATGCTTTTTTCTACTCGGGTTTTCCATTCCAATCTCCAATTCATTCACCTGGCAGAATATCCTGGGCAAGACGAAAGCCCACATTGTAGCCACCACTGCCCGGCAGATACCCATCCCGCTTAGCTGAACGTACCCACTGTGGGATGTCTCCCCAGGAGCCACCCCGGATAGCTCGGGATCCCTTGTCATTCCGAATCGCACAGACCATCTCGGCACCACCGTAGTTTTCGTCATACTTAGAGCAGGTCCACTCCTCCACATTGCCCGCCATGTCATACAGACCCCATGCGTTTGGTATAAAGGAACCTACGGGTGAAGTGAACTCCCAACGATCTCTACCTTCTATCTCTCCACCGCAACAGATATCCTGACCATAATTTGCATAGTCATGGCTTGCACTTTCTCCCCAGCTATAAGCCGTTACCGTCCCTGCCCGTGCTGCATACTCCCATTCAGCCTCGGTGGGCAGACGGAAGTGTTTATCCTCCTCTTTCGAAAGCCATTCAGCATAGGCCATAGCTTCATGCCAGCTTACGTTGATCACCGGCAGATCACCCCGACCCCAGCCAAAGTCATCCGGTTTTTTCCTGCCTGTCGCCTCAGCAAACCGGTCATACTCCTCAAAAGTAACCTCATGCTTGCCAATGGCATAACCCTTCAAACATACGGTATGCTGAATTTCATCCCGCCCCCGGCCAAGCGTTGCATTCGGGCTGCCCATCCTGAAGCAACCAGCCTCAATAAATGCCATCTCTGAAGCCAGCAAAGCCGCTGAGGGTTTCGCCTTTTGGTCATTGCTGCTATAGGGGCTCTTGCCCTCCGCAATACCCACAAAAGCTGCAACAATAATTGCCGCAGCCAAGCCGTTTGCAGGCCACTTGTGATGATGTTCGGGAAATATAGGGTTGTTCACGGTATTGCCTCCTCTATCAACCTGTAACTTCAGCATACCCAGGTAAACTGAAATCAAACTGAACGCGGATTAATAATGTTGCCAACAATACTGAGTATAGGTGGGTCTAAAGGCTGTCCCTGCTACGGGGCTTTACTGGGGGGAGCTATGAATTATGAACCTCTGTGGGGATTCTGGTAGCAGAAGGCGCTTATCGACAAGACCCGCAGAGAGGGGGAGGGGTGGATGAGAAGGTGCTTTTGCAGCGCAGCAACCTCATCCTGAAATCATCTGGCGTTGAAATACCGCTGCCCCAGCTTCTGGTAGCGCTGGGCGGAATACTCAAAAAATGCGATCTCCTTCTCGGTCAGCCTGCGGATCTGTTTGACCGGTGAGCCGAGGTAGAGATAACCACTCTCCAGCAGCTTGCCGCCCGGCACCAGGCTGCCCGCCCCAACAATCACCTCAGACTCCACAACCGCGCCATCCAGCACAATGGAGCCCATGCCGATCAGGCATCGATCCTTGATCTCGCAGCCGTGCAGGGTGACGTTGTGTCCCACCGTGATGTCATTGCCTACCGTGGTCGAATAGCCATCGGGCACAAACTGGCTGGCATGGGTGACATGCACCACGCTGCCATCCTGAATGCTGGTGCGTTCGCCGATGCGGATCTGGTGAATATCACCACGCACCACCACGCAGGGCCAGATGGAGGAACCACTGCCGATCTCCACATCACCAATCACCACGGCAGTCTCATCCACCCAGGCATCCGCTGCAATAACCGGGGCCATCCCTTCAAATGTTCGAATATTGTTCACATTCTCTCCCAGGCTCGATAAATTTGCCGAAGTATATCAGCAGATTGCCACTTTTTGCTGTCCATAGAACACCCCCCTGGCATATTTGGACGACTTTCGCACTGAAGCCCGCCCGGCATGATGATATTATCCGCCTTTTCAGCTGACTGAACTGCCCTATGGACAATCCACTGCTAAACCTCTCTGGCCTGCCACCCTTCTCCAGGATCAAACCGGAGCATGTCGAACCCGCCGTTGATCAACTGCTGGCAGAGGGTCGCGCTCTGGTTCAAACTGTGCTGGATAGTAAGCAGTCACCCACCTGGCAGAGCCTGGTCGAGCGGCTGGATCTGGAGGACGACAAGCTGGGACGCGCCTGGTCACCCGTGAGCCACATGAACTCTGTGGTCAACAG
Source organism: Sedimenticola sp. (assembly GCA_026989135.1). Classification (GTDB taxonomy): domain Bacteria; phylum Pseudomonadota; class Gammaproteobacteria; order Chromatiales; family Chromatiaceae; genus WFXD01. Next base: position 31,669 of record JALSJZ010000014.1, read on the forward strand.
CGATGAGCTGCGCGAGGCCTACAACGCCTGCCTGCCGAGGCTGAGTGAATACGCCACCGAGATGGGACAGAACGAGGCGCTGTTCGCCGCCTATAAGGCCGTGGCAGAGCAGGGCGACAAGCTGGATACTGCCCAGCAGAAGGTGCTGGAACACGCCCTGCGGGATTTCCACCTCTCCGGCGTCGATCTGCCATCTGAGCAAAAGGCACGCTATAAAGCGATCAGCCAGACCCTCTCCCAGCTTACCAGCCAGTTCAGCGACAACCTGCTGGATGCCACCAACGCCTGGAGCAAGCGGGTTACCGATGAGGCCGAGCTGGCCGGGCTGCCAGAATCTGCATTGGGTCTGGCCAGACAGGTAGCGCAGCAGCAGGATGAAGAGGGGTGGATGCTGACACTGGACTTCCCCTGCTATATGCCGGTGATGAACTATGCCGACAGCCGCGAGCTGCGTCATGAACTCTACCAGGCCTACGCCACCCGCGCCTCCGATCAAGGGCCGCATGCGGGCCAGTGGGACAACAGCCAGATCATGGAGCAGTTGCTGGCACTGCGTCACGAGCTGGCCAATCTGCTTGGCTTTGACAACTATGCCGAGCGCTCGCTGGCCACCAAGATGGCACGCTCCACCGATGAGGTGCTCGATTTTCTCACAGACCTGGCACAGCGCTCCCACGCCCAGGCAGAGCAGGAGCTGGATGAGCTGCGCAGCTTCGCCAAAGAGGTACACGCTGTAGAACAGCTGGAGGCCTGGGACATCAGCTACTACTCTGAAAAGCTGCGCCAGCAGCGCTATGCCTTCACCCAGGAGGAGCTGAAACCCTACTTCCCCGAAAGCCGCGTCATCCCCGGCCTGTTTGCCGTAGTGAAGCGACTCTTTGGGATCCAGATCAGCGAGGTCGAAGGGGTCGACAGCTGGCACCCCGATGTACGCTTTTTTGAGATCAAAGATCGGCAGGGCGAGCTGCGCGGCCAGTTCTATCTGGATCTCTACGCCCGTCGCAACAAACGCGGCGGTGCCTGGATGGATGACTATGTGGGGCGCATGGTCACCTCCGACCGGCAGCAGAACCCGGTCGCCTACCTCACCTGCAACTTCTCGCCGCCGGTGGGTGATCAACCCGCACTCTTCACCCACAGCGAGGTGGAGACCCTGTTCCACGAGTTTGGCCACGGCCTGCACCACCTGCTGACCCGCATCGACTACCATGCCGTCTCCGGCATCAACGGTGTCGCCTGGGATGCGGTAGAGCTGCCCAGCCAGTTTCTGGAGAACTGGTGCTGGGAGCGGGAGGCGCTGGATCTGATCTCCGGCCATTTCGAGACCGGCGAGCCGCTGCCCGATGCGCTCTACCAGAAGATGTATCGCGCCAGGAATTTCCAGTCTGCCATGCAGATGGTGCGGCAGCTGGAGTTCAGCCTGTTTGACTTCCGCATCCACCTGGAGTACGACCCGGAGCAGGGCGGTCGCATCTATGAGATTCTGGAACAGGTTCGGGATCAGGTCGCCGTGGTCAAACCACCTGCCTTCAACCGCTTTGCTCACGGCTTCTCGCACATCTTTGCCGGTGGCTATGGCGCAGGCTACTACAGCTACAAGTGGGCCGAGGTGCTCTCAGCCGATGCCTTCTCCCTGTTTGAAGAGAACGGCATCTTTG
>JALSJZ010000015.1 GCA_026989135.1 Sedimenticola sp.
TCGGATGGGCGGCGAAGTAGCGGATCATCGGCTATGACCCGCGAATGGAGTTGAGGAGCTGCTGCTGCGCGGCAGCATCGGCGACCGGCTTGAGCAGCATCCCCTCGACGGCGGGGGTGAGGTCGGAGATGACCACCTGCTCGCCCGCCTGCAGCCCGCTGTCGATGATGGCGTAGTCGCTCCCTCTGGAGCTGATGCTGACCGGGCGCTGCTCCAGGCGCTGCGCCTGGTTGACGACGTAGAGCTGCTGATCGCGCAGGGCGCTCAGCGGGATTACGATCTGCCGCTCCCGCGGCTGCCCCTGCAGCAGCACATCGACAAACAGCCCCTTGACCAGCGGCGGGCGTCTGCCCGGCTGCACCCGGGCATAGGGGCGTTCCACCTCGACGATGACGCCGACCGTGCGGGTGCGAGGATCGAGGGCGTCGCTAAGGCGTGTGACCTGGGCGTCCCACTCGATGAGATACTGGTTCTGCTGCAACTGCACCCGGGCGGAGAGGCCGAGCAGCTTGCCGATGCTGGCGGTTCCCGGCTCGGTCGGGTCGATCTCCAGCTCGGAGTGGATCAGGTTGCCCAGCCGCTCCATCGGGATCTGCACCGCGATCTCGGCCTTTTCAGTGCCGTCGGCCACCACCATCAGGGAGCCCAGGCCGACAAACTGCTGCAACTCGACCTTGACCTCGGCGATGCGGCCATTGAAGGGCATCCTGATCGTGGTGCGTTCAAGATTGAGTCTGGCATCCGCCAGTTGCGCCTGCGCCCTCTCCAGCTCAGCGGTCAGTCGTCGCCGATCGACCGGATAGAGCCTGATGCTGTTGATCAGCGTCTGCACGCTCCTCTGCTGGGTCAGCAGGCTGCGCTGCTCCTTGCCAAGCTCGGACTGGGAGATGGTCTTGCGCTGGAACATCTTCTGTTTGCGCTGAAACTCACTCTCGGCAACCTTCAGTGCCTGCTGTTCGATCTCCAGCAGCGCCTTTGCATTGCTCTCCTGCACATCGATCTGGGCCAACTGCACCCGGATCGCCTCAAGCCCGGTCTCCGCCTGGGTGATGGCCAGCTCATAGTCGCGCGGGTCGATCTGCAGCAGTATCTCGCCCTGCCGGATCAGCGCCCCCCGCTTGAGGCGGGGATGCAGTTCTGTGACCTTGCCGCTCACCTGGGCGATGCCGCTCCATACCCGGCTGGGTTGCACATTGCCGGTGGTCATCAACTGTGGTGCGACCGTCATCTCCGGCACGTTGATGATACGCACGGCGGTCGTCCTCTCGCTCTCTGCCATGCGCACGGGTTGGGTGCTGTTCTTGACCAGCAGCACCAGGATAACAACGCCAATGAGGATGGCGGGGAGTATCAGCAGCCGTTTCAGGCGGGACTTTTTCATGCCGTGCTCTTTTTCAACAGGCTTTTCCAGGCAAAGGTGGCGATCAGTGTCCAGATCAGTGAGCGGGCGCTCATGGCGATCACTGTGCGCTGTTCATAGCTCCCACCATCGAGGATGTGCAGTGCAAAGAGGGCGAATACGGCAAGGGTTGCCACGGCGATCAGAATGGCCAGCCAGGCCGCCCATCGCTCTTCCCGCCAGAGGCCGACGCCGACGATCAGGTAGGCAAATCCGGCCATGAAGTTGAACCAGAGCACAAAGGGCAGATAGTTCCCCGCCTGCACCCTGGCCTCGCCATCGATGAACAGAACCGAACCGCCGGATTTGATGGTAAGCAGTCCAAACAGGATGGCGATGGTAGTGACTGCCCAGACTGCTGGTCTCCGTTTAACTGATGTGGAACTCATTGTTGGCTCTCCGCTCTTCTCTCTTTTTGCTGGGGTTGTTCATCATCATCGCTGCGCTCTCTGGTTGTCAGGTCGCTCTGCTTCTGGTCTGTTTTACGATTTTTGTAACCGATGCCGTAGCGGGTGTTCTGCTGTGCCGGTTGGTGCTCTCTCTGCGGCTCTTTTTGAGTGCTTGCCACAACAGCCGGGAGCTGGTTTGCAACGGCAATGAGGCTCACTACGGCCAGGGTTGCCAGATTGCTCTTCATCCTATGCCCTCTTGGTAGATAGCTCTTGCTGCAAAGCATAGTGAAAAACTGTGTCCAGGCTGTTTCAGATGGCGGCAAAAGTGTTTCAATGTGTTTCAGTCGGTGGCGGAATAACTATCACCTGGCAGCCTCTGATAGACTCAACCCCATGGAGAACTGCAAGCCCAGCCTGCTCATTGTCGATGATGACCCCCGCCTGCGGGAGCTGCTCAACCGCTATCTGAGCGAACAGGGCTTTCTGACCCATGCGGTTGCCGATGGCGTTGCCATGGAGCGCCACCTGGCTGAACAGGCTGTGGATCTGATTATTCTGGACCTGATGCTGCCGGGTGATGATGGTCTGACGCTTGCCAGGCGGCTGCGCAGATCCTCGGAAACCCCGATTATCATCCTCTCTGCCCGTGGTGATGAGGTGGACCGTATCGTCGGCCTGGAGGTTGGCGCGGATGACTATCTGCCAAAGCCCTTCAACCCGAGAGAGCTGTTGGCCCGCATCCGGGCGGTGCTGAGGCGCAAATCCCCGGAAGAGCAGCAGAAACCGGAGCGGCATATCCGTTCATTTGGCCCGTTTCAACTCAATCTCGACAATCGTACACTCAGCAGGGATGGCGAAGAGATCCCCCTTACCGCCGGTGAGCTGGCCTTGATGGAGGTGTTTGCCGAACACCCCAACCGGATTCTGAACCGTGACAGGCTGGTCGATCTCCTCAAGGGGTATGACCGTTCGCCTTTTGACCGCAGTGTCGATGTACGGATCACCCGGCTCAGACGCAAGATCGAGCCTGACCCCAAGACCCCCCGCTTCATCCGCACGGTTTGGGGCAGGGGCTATCTCTTCACCCCGGAAGGTGAAGTCAGGCAGGTTTAAGTCGTGCGCTATCCCAAAACACTCTTTGCCCGAACCGGCCTGACCATCGCCATGGCCATGCTGCTCGTGTTGATATTTTCTGGCGGGGTCATCTTCTACTACATCCTGGGGCCGGTGGCGCGGCAGGCAGCGGACGATCTGGCCGCCCTGATGGTGCTCTCCAGCAAAACCTGGGTGGAGCTTCCCCCGCAGACCCGCCCCGACTTTGAGGATGAGCTGCGCACCCAGCATGGGCTGGCTCTGACCCATGCCGACACGCCTCTTGCTGCGCTGGTGGTCAAAAGCCCCTTCATGCATTTTCTGGAGAGTGCGCTCTCCCACCGGCTCGGTTCTGCCGTCTCTGTTCTACAGGATCCGGCAGAGAGCGACCGGCTCTGGGTCGATATCCCCATCGCCGGGCAGACGCTTCGTATCGGCTTCTCTCATCATCGTATCCGGGCGCGCCCACCGGTTGCCGTGCTGCTGCTTATACTGGGCGTCAGTATCATCACCCTGTTGACCTCGCTGCTGCTGGTGCGGCGGCTGACCCGCCCACTGGCCCGCCTCGCCAGGGAGACTTCCCGTTTTGGGCGCGGTGAAAGACCCGACCCTCTGCCCGAGGAGGGGCCAGAGGAGCTTGCCCTGCTGGCGCGCAATTTTAATCAGATGACGGGAGAGGTTCAGCAACTGCTCACCAACCGGACGACCCTGCTGGGTGGTATCTCCCATGATCTGCGCACACCGATCGCCCGCCTCCAGCTCGCCCTGGAACTCATCAGCACGGAAAATGACCCAAAGCTGCTGGAGGGGATGCGTCACGATCTGGAAGAGATGAACCATTTGATTGCCCGCACCCTGGAGCTGGCCAGGGGGATGGAGGGCAAGGATCGGGACAGGGTAACCATTGACCTGGGTGAGCTGATCAGCGAGCTGGTTGCCTCCCATCAGCAGCAGAGTGAGAGGATTGAGTGGAGCAACCCCGCGCCCTGTATATTGCAGACCAACCCAGTCGCCTTGAGCCGTGTTCTGACAAACCTGCTTGAAAATGCCATCAGTTATGGGGAGGGCAAGCCGGTCAAGGTGGCGCTTGAGTGCGGTGCTGAGAGGGTAACGGTTATTGTGACCGATCATGGCCCTGGCATCCCTGAAGATCAGCTTGAGGCTGTATTTCAGCCCTTCTACCGGCTTGAAGGGTCGCGCAGCAAATCGACCGGCGGCAGCGGGCTGGGTCTTGCGATAGTCAGGCAGCTCTGTGATATCTACGGCTGGAGGGTGCGGTTGCAGCTGCGTTCAGAGGGTGGTCTGATGGCCTGTTTAACGATTCCCAAGCGCTGTTGTTGATTCAAAAATAGTGATAGCTCAGACTCTACTCTATTTTGATAATAGTCGGGAGTGGAGGATTATCGACATGAGGTGAGGGCAAAGGGTAAAGGTGGTACATCCCCTTTATTATTGGTACTGATGGTCAGGTTGCCTTCATTCATGGAAAGCCCAGATTCTGGCGAATTAAGAGGTTAAGATAATGGATAAACAATACGTATTGCAGACACTGGCCAATTCCAAACAGGAGTTGGCGCATCGCTATGGCGTAACCCGTTTGGCACTGTTTGGTTCAACAGTGCGTAATGAGGCGCGTTCAGATAGTGATGTGGATATTGTGGTTGCATTTGACGGCCCGGCCACTTCAAAACGCTATTTTGGCGTTCAATTCTATCTGGAAGATGAGTTGGGCTGCCGAGTTGACTTGGTGACCGAAAAGGCAATGCGTCCAGAATTACGCCCTTTTATCGAAAAGGAGGCGGTCAATGTCTAACAGAGAGTGGCGCTTTTATCTGGATGATATGCTGGTGTTTGCTGAAAAAGTGATCTTGTATACAGATGGCTTGGATCAATCAGCATTTGAGAAGAGTGGATTGAATTATGACGCCAGCGTACGGAATTTAGAACTCATTGGTGAAGCGGCCACCCATATTCCGACTGAGATTCGTAAGCAGCACTCTTCCATACCATGGCGTCAAGTCATTGCCACCCGAAACCAACTGATTCACGGCTATCTTGGAATAGATAACGACACACTTTGGAGCATCATACAGGATGATATTCCTGGCTTGATAACCGCACTGCAGGATATCAAATGGCGTGTAGAAAAATAACGCCTTGTTAATCCGGAGACCAGATGTAGAACTCGTCCCGGATTACGTTTCACTTCATCTGGACTACCTTGCGGGTACAAGTGGAAAACGTTACGCCACATGATTATCGGAGGAGGTAACATGAATGATTATGAAAAAGCACAGCGGACAATAGTGGTTTCAGTTGGAGAGTCCGTGAGAGTTCTCAGAGAGTTTCAGGAACTTAGTCAGAATGAGCTGGCTGATTTAACAGGCATCCCTCAATCGACTATTTCTGCCATTGAGAACGATAGAATTCAGCTAGGTGTTGAAAGGGCTAAAGTATTGGCAAGAGCATTGGCTTGCCATCCTGCGGTATTTCTGTTCCCTGGTTGGGATATTGAGCAGGAGTCAGCCGCATGACAATCGAACGGGCCATTCTGGCAGGTGGCTGCTTCTGGGGGATGCAGGAGTTGATCCGCAGGGAGCCGGGGGTATTGAAGACGCGGGTGGGTTACACAGGTGACGATCTGCCCAATGCCACCTATCGCAATCACGGCAACCATGCGGAGGCCGTTGAGGTAGAATTTGACAATGAAATCATCAGTTATCGGGATCTGCTGGCGCTCTTTTTCCAGATCCATGATCCGGCCACTCTTGATCGCCAAGGCAATGATGTTGGATCCTCCTACCGCTCGGAGATCTTCTATCTCAGTGATGAGCAGAGAGCCGTCGCGCTGAAAACTATCGAGGATGTCGATGCATCAGGCCGGTGGCCTGGTCCGGTGGTGACCAGGGTCAGCCCGGCGGGCGACTTCTGGGAGGCGGAGCCGGAGCATCAGGACTATCTGCAACGCTACCCACAGGGTTACAGCTGCCATTTTCCCCGTCCGGACTGGGTATTGCCGCGCAGTTGATCGGAGCGCAGGGTGATTCCTGCCGTCTATCCGGCCTCTACGCTGTCTCAGGTGGCAGGCTCAAGGTTTTTTGTAATGTGACTTTCAGGACTCTGTTATGAGCAAACACCCCGCTGTTGCACGGCGTATGGCGCATATCCAGCCTTTTTATGTGATGGATCTCCTGGCGCGTGCGCGTGCGCTTGAGGCTCAGGGTCGCTCGATCATCCATATGGAGATTGGTGAGCCGGATTTTATCACCCCAGCACCCATTATCGAGGCTGGACAGCGTGCTTTGAGTGCGGGGCATACTCACTATACCCCCGCATTGGGGCTGCCTGCGTTACGGCAGAGGATTGCTGCCTCCTATCAGCTGGATTATGGGGTTGCCGTTGAACCGTCCCGGGTGCTGGTGACGCCGGGGTCATCAGGCGCTTTGCAGCTGGTGATGAGTGTGCTGATCAACCCCGGGGATGCGGTGTTGATGGCAGACCCCGGCTACCCCTGCAACCGGCATTTTGTGCGG
>JALSJZ010000016.1 GCA_026989135.1 Sedimenticola sp.
GCTGGATTTGGCCAGATTCTTCCATTATTTTCGTTAAATATGTCCAATATTCGCCTCAAATAATGAAAAAATCTAACTCAAACCAGCATCCCCTCACCATGATTTCTATTCTCAGACAGGCTCCTAGGTTTAGCAATCCGGAGAGAGAGAGCACCATGATCCCAAAGGACGAATCATGATCCAAGCTGGTACAATCCAAATTACTACTTGGTATGGATTCAGTAAACGAAAAGAGATGCCCCTAAAATGGGTAAACAGATATGACGCAACCGGGACGAAATGACCCTTGCCCATGTGGCAGTGGAAAGAAATATAAGAGATGCTGTTTGGCTAAAAAGAGTGCGCCTGTAGTCAGTCTGAACTGGCAAAAGATGCGGGCGACTGAAGGCGAGCTGATTGATATTCTGCTCAAGCATCTGGGCAGACATTATGGTTCTGAGGCGGTTTCTGAAGCCTGGGATGAATTCTCTCTGTGGAATGAAGTGCCCATGGATCCAGAGACCGAGCCTGAGCTGGACACCATCTTTCTGCCCTGGTTGGTGTTTAACTGGATTCCTGATAATGCAGAAGTGGATGCGGCAAAACACCTGCCGGAAATGCCAGTGGCTATGCACTATCTGAAGCGAAAAGGGCCGCAGGTCGACTCGTTTTATCGCCGGTTTATTGAAGAGGCCTGTTCGCAGCCATACAGCTTTTTCCAGGTGACGGCTGTCGACCCCGGTCGTTCCCTGTCACTGAAAGATCTGCTGCTTGGGCGCGAGGTTACGGTTCATGAACGCCAGGCATCGGCCATACTGTGTAGAGGTGATACCCTCTTTACGCGCACGGTCACCATGGATAATGCCTCTATCATGCTGGGATGCGCGCCTACGATTATCCCGCCCCGCTATCTTAATGACCTTATTGATATGCGTGAGCGCATGGCAGAGATACGCTCTGATTTTGGGCGGGAATTGCTAGAGGAGCACGATATTGAACTGCGCAGCCTCTACTATAGGATTCGAGAGGAGATCTATAATCCACCTTTGCCGCAAATGCAGAACACAGACGGTGATCCGTTGCAATTGACCAAGCTCTACTATGTGTTGCAATGTACTCCGCGTGAAGCATTGGATGCGCTGGTCAGCTTGTCGATGATGGATATGGATGAGCTGATCTCTGATGGCGAATTTGATGAGCAGGGCGAGCTGGTTTCGATTGAATTTCCTTGGCTGAAGAAGGGCAATGCCCAGCAAAAAAGCTGGGATAACACGGTGATGGGGCATATCACCATCAACAGTGGGCAGTTGACTGTTGATGTGAACTCCCAGCAGCGAGCCGATGCAGTCAAGCGTAAAATCACCCATCGACTGGGTAAGCGGGCACTGTTTCGCAATGCCGTGATTCAGTCCGTTGAAAAGATGCTGGAGGATATCCAGGATAATCCAGCAGCCATGCCGGGAAAGGCTGGGCCGGGTGATGAAGACCCAATGATGCATCCTGAGATTCAAGAGAAAATCAGGGAGATGGCGGATAACCACTGGAAGGAGTGGCTGGACAGCCCGATCCCTGCGCTTAAGGATCAGACCCCGCGTGAGGCGGCAAAGAGCAATATTGGCAGGGAGCGGCTGAATGCCCTGCTGTTGGAATTCGAGCAGCGAGCCGCAGGAGAGGTGCAACCTTTTGCCCCGGATGTTGAAGCCTTGCGGCGTTCACTTGGGCTGACCTGATTCAGGCTGTTTCCATATCTTATGCGGGGACGTTTGCTCCCCCGCTGTTTTCAGGTCAGACCCGGCTCCTCAGGGTATCTCCCCCCCTTTTTTGGGTTGCTCAAACATTCTGCAAGGTGCGGTTTTGAGCGGCCTTTGCCCGTGCTGATAATTGCTTGGGATGCTCTCCACAGGTAGAATGCATCAGGTTTTATTACTACCTAAATCCTGCAAGTGCTCGCACTCACATAGCGCAAGCTATTGATCCATATAGCGATATGAAGCTTTTCGGCCATCACAATAAGGATGACGCTCAAAGTTGTCATTCACTCTGCGAATCAATATCTTACACTCTGCAAGCACGATCACTTGCAGGATTTAGGTACTAGAAAATCAGCACAGATTTTTTATCCATATTATTTAATCAACTTTTGGAGTTTTTAATGGCTATTGAGCGCACTCTCTCAATCATCAAACCGGATGCGGTTGCAAAGAATGTAATTGGTCAGATCTACACCCGCTTCGAAGAGGCCGGTCTGAAAATCATTGCAGCCCGCATGATGCATCTGTCGCGCGAAAAGGCCGAAGGGTTTTATGCAGTGCATAAGGAGCGCCCTTTTTTCAATGATCTGGTTGAGTTCATGATCTCAGGCCCGGTCATGGTTCAGGCGCTGGAAGGCGAGAACGCGATTGCGGTTCACCGCGAAATCATGGGTGCCACCAACCCCGCAGATGCCGCGCCCGGCACTATCCGTGCAGACTTTGCCAGCTCGATCGATGAGAATGCAGTACACGGTTCAGATGCCCCTGAAACTGCAGCGGTTGAGATCGCCTACTACTTTTCAGAGGATGACCTCTGCGCACGTACACGCTAAGCACTGATGACCCAGGCGGATAAGATCAATCTGTTAAACCTGGAGCGCCAGGCCATGGAGGCCTGGTTCCAGGATCTGGGTGAAAAACCATTTCATGCACGCCAGGTATTGAAGTGGATTCATCAGCATCTGGTGACTGATTTTGATGCGATGACCAATCTGAGCAAAAGCCTGCGTGCCAGATTGAAGGAGCAGGCAGAGGTGTGCGTACCGTCTATTATCGGTGATCAATGCTCAAAGGATGGCACCCGAAAGTGGTTGCTGGAGCTGAGCTGCGGCAACCGGATCGAGACGGTCTACATCCCCGAGCCGGAGCGCGGCACCCTCTGCGTCTCCTCCCAGGTAGGCTGTGCGCTGGCTTGCAGCTTCTGCGCCACCGCCCAACAGGGCTTCAATCGCAACCTGAGTGTGGCCGAGATCATTGGCCAGCTGTGGGTCGCCACCAAAGAGCTGCCCGAAAATCAGCCCATCACCAATATTGTGCTGATGGGCATGGGTGAGCCGCTGACCAACTTTGACAATGTGGTCGCAGCTACCCATATTATGCTGGATGATCTGGCCTATAGCCGCTCCAAGTATCGGGTGACGATCAGCACCGCAGGCATTGTTCCGGCAATAGATCGCTTGCGTGAGCTTTCGGATGTGAGCCTGGCCGTCTCCCTGCACGCCCCCACGGATGAGCTGCGCAACCAGCTGGTGCCGGTGAACAGAAAGTACCCGATTGCGGAACTGCTGGCCGCCTGCAAGCGCTATGTGGCAGATGAGAAACGCCGTCGGGTAACCTTTGAATATGTCATGCTGGATGGGGTCAATGACAGCAATCAGCAGGCGCGCCAGCTGGTGAGACTGATGCAGGGGGTGCCGGCAAAGATCAATCTCATCCCTTTTAATCCGTTTCCAGGTTCTGATTATCGTCGCTCGCCACAGCAGCGAATTGATGCCTTTCGCGCCATACTGTCGGCCTCTGGTTTGACAACCGTAACCCGCAAGACACGCGGCGAGGATATTGATGCAGCCTGCGGACAGCTGGTGGGGCGGGTGCAAGACCGAAGTTATCGTCAAACAAGGCTGGAGAGAAGCCATGCCGCTGGAGGAGAACGGTGAAAAAAACAGCGCGGATCATTGCCGTCATTCTTATGCATTTAGTGATTGTGGGCTGTGCGACAAACAGCGTCCGCACCGGTGAGGAGATGGGCGGGCTGAGCCACGACCAAAAGGGGCCAAGCCCGGCCGATGTCTATGTAAAGATGGCAGTTGCCTACCTGCAACAGGGTCGGGTTGCTGTGGCGCTGGAGAAGGTCAAGCGTGGGCTGAAATTAGACTCATCGAGCGCCGATGCGCATAATGTCATCGCCCTGATCTACGAGCGTCTGGGCGAGCTCAGCCTGGCGGAACAGCACTATAAAAAGGCGCTCAATCTTAACTCCAATGATCCCTATATCCTCAATGCCTACGGCAGCTTTCTCTGCACCCAGGAGAGGTATCCAGAGGCCAACAGGCATTTTATGGCGGCACTGCGGAATGCACTCTATCCCACACCGGAAGTGGCGCTGACCAATGCCGGTATCTGCACCGACCTTCAGCAGAATTATGAGCAGGCAGAGACCTACTATCGCCAGGCATTAAGAGCCAATGCCAAATTTCCAACAGCCCTGCAACGGATGGCAAAAATCAGTTTTAACAAGCAGAACTACCTCTCTGCCAGAGGCTATCTGCAGCGCTATCTTGAGGTGGCTCAGCATACCGCTGATACCCTTTGGCTGGGCATTCGCATTGAGCGTGAACTGGGTGATCTGGATACACTGGCCAGCTACGAACTGTTGCTGCGTGCCAAATTTCCCGATTCTGAAGAGATGCGTGCCTTTGAGGAGTCCAACAAAAAATGAACGCCACGCCAACCGATGAAGCAGATATTGAGGCACCGTCCAAAGAGGGAGCAGGAGCCTGTCTGCGCCGGGCGCGAGAGGCACTTAAGCTTAGCCGTGCAGAGGCTGCGGCAGGACTCTATCTGAATGAAAGCATCGTTACGGCACTGGAAGAGGATGACCTCGATGCGCTGCCCGGCTCGGTTTTTGTGCAGGGTTATCTGCGTAAATATGCCCGTCTGCTGAATATTCCAGAGGGGCCACTATTAAAAGCCTACAGCCATCAGACGCCTACCCGAAAGCAGCGCAAAAAACCGGAAGGGCCACTGGCGGGCGCCCCCATCAGGTCAGAGATACACAGCAACCACACCATTGTGCGGCTGATCAGCTGGGCCATAGCACTGGGTTTGCTGGCACTGGTTGCCGTGTGGTGGCAGGGCGATATGCAATGGCCGGGGGGACAGCCGGATGATGAGCCGCCAGCCGCCATGCAGGAGGGACAATTTGAACCTCCTTTTGCGCCGAACGATGCGTACCAAAGTGAAGCAGAGGTGAGTGAATCAAGCCTCTCAGAGCCGGCAGACTTTGATGCCCCGCAACCGGCTGATGCCGAACCAGAACCCGAGACGATGGTTCCCGATGATGACCCAATGGAGCTGGTGCAGGATGACTCGTCCGTCGATATTCCGCCTGCTCAGGGGCTTGAGCTGGACAGGGTGCTGGGTGATACAACGGACGCGACTCCCACTGCTGCGACAGAGCCACAGCCTGAAACCCTGCCTGCCGACCCGGCTGAACCGGTAGCAGAGCCGCCAGTTGATTATGCCAACAACATAGTGATCGAATTTTCTGAAGCCTGCTGGACTGAGATTCGTGGCGCCAACAACAGCTACAAACTGCTTGGAAACATGCAAAAAGGGACGCGTCATCTGCTGGGTGGAGAGCCGCCCTACACCTTTGTTCTGGGAAACAGCAGCGCCGTTACCCTGACCATCAAAGGGCAGGTTTTTGATCTTAAAGCCCACACTAAAGGCAACATTGCCCGCTTTGTGCTGCAACCGGAAGATATTCCAAACCCCTGACCCCAACTGCACGGCTCCTCTCTATTTTGGATCGTTAACGATATGGCAAAAAACATTCAGGCTATCCGCGGAATGCATGATACTCTGCCGAGCCAGACGCCACTCTGGCAGCTGCTGGAGGATCGGGTGCGCAGCGTGCTCGAAGGCTACGGCTACCGGGAGATCCGCATGCCGCTGGTGGAGCAGACCGAGCTGTTCAAACGCTCGATCGGCGAAGTGACCGATATTGTCGAGAAAGAGATGTACACCTTCGATGACCGCAATGGCGACAGCCTGACCTTGCGGCCGGAAGGAACCGCCAGCTGCGTACGTGCCGGTATCGAACATGGCCTGCTCTACAACCAGGTGCAGCGGCTCTGGTACCAAGGTCCCATGTTTCGTCACGAGCGGCCACAAAAGGGACGTTATCGTCAGTTTCAGCAGATCGGTGTCGAGGCCTTTGGCATGGCCGGCCCGGATATTGATCTTGAGTTGATCCTGATCACCCACCGGATCTGGCAAGCCCTGGGGCTGAATGACGGGCTGGAGCTACAGCTCAACAGCCTGGGCACAGCCGCCGAGCGCCTCGCCTATCGCGAGACTCTGGTTCAGTACCTGACCGCCAATCAGGATCAGCTGGATGAGGATAGCCGCCGCCGTCTGGGGGGCAACCCACTGCGCATCCTGGATTCCAAAAACCCGGATATGCGAGCCCTGATTGCAGCTGCGCCCGCACTGATGGATCATCTGGGTGAAGAGTCACAGGCGCATTTTGATGCCATCTGTGCCGGGCTTGATGCGCTCGGTGTCGCCTATGTCATCAACCCCCGTCTGGTGAGAGGGTTGGATTATTATGCCCGCACCGTATTCGAGTGGGTGACCGACCGCCTGGGCGCGCAAGGCA
>JALSJZ010000017.1 GCA_026989135.1 Sedimenticola sp.
GAGCAGGCCATTATAGGGCGAGATGAGGTAACCGCATTGATGGAGTCCATCAGGGAGATGGCCGCTGAAACGAAGCAGGCGGCCAAAGTGGTTGATCGACTGAGTGATTCCAGTAAAAGCATCGGCAGCGTATTGGATGTGATCAAGGGCATTGCGGAGCAGACCAACCTGTTGGCACTCAATGCCGCTATTGAAGCAGCCCGTGCCGGGGAGCAGGGGCGAGGGTTCGCAGTAGTGGCAGATGAGGTGCGCACACTGGCCGTGAGAACCCAGGATGCAACCCAGGAGATTCAGAATATGATAGAGCAGCTTCAGCAGGAGGCGGAGCAGGCAGTAAAGGTGATGGATCAGGAGTGCTCTATCGCACAGGTGAGCATAGAGAAGGGGGAGCACACCCGCACTACCTTCAAAGCTATCGTCGAAGCCGTCACACGTATTGACCAGATGAGTACCATGATCGCCATCACCGTGAGTGAACAGAGTGCCGTAGCCGAAGAGATCAGTGGTAATCTGAACCAGGTTAATCAGGTAACGGATGAGGTCACAGAGGGCGCAAGCTCTGCGGCCAGGGTCATCTCAGAGCTGGTGCAGGAGATGGAACACACCGAACGCCTGGTCAAACAGTTCAGTAAAAAACAGTAGCCAAGTATAGCGAGGGATTTTGAACTCAGGAGCCAGAAGATGAGCACATCTTCTGGCTCCTGAGTTCCCGCTCATTTTCAGCTGCTTTTCAAAGCGTCTCTGAGCAGCGCCACAAGCCCTCCTCCGGTTACCGATTGACTGTAGAAAAACCCCTGGGCAGCATCGCACCCCAATGAAGTGAGAATTTCAAGCTGCTCCCGGGTCTCTATGCCTTCCGCGACAACCTGCATCTGCATACTTTGCCCCAGTGCAATTATCGAGGTTGCAATAGCCCTGTCATTCTCATTGCACTGGATATCCTGCACAAAGGATATGTCAATCTTCAGCTTGTCAATCGGCAGGCTTTTCAGATAACTGAGCGAAGAGTAACCCGTTCCAAAATCATCAATAGAGAATCGTACGCCAATATCCCGCAGTTCATTGATGATCTTTACCGCCTGCTCTTTGTGCTGCATCAGGTAGCTTTCGGTAATCTCCAGCTCCAGGCAGGCAGGGTCAATCTGGCTTTTATATAGCGCCTTTTTGACCATATCCACCAGCAGGCCATGCTCAATGGAAAAGCCCGATATATTGACGGCCATAAAGATGGGCAGACGCTCTTCCGACTGCCACCGAGCCAGCTCTGCACAGGCCTCCTGAAGCACCCAGGCATCAATGGATTCAATCAACCCGGACTCCTCGGCAATCGGGATAAAGATGGCTGGCCTGATCAGTTCACCGGTTGGGTTCTGCCAGCGGATCAGCGCCTCAGCACCGATTATCCGGCCACTCTCAAGTGATATCTGGGGCTGGTAGTGGAGAATAAACTCTCCATTTTCAATCGCACTGCGCAGCCTGCTCTCCAGGGTCAAGCGCTTGACCGCCAGCTCCGTCATCTGCCGACTATAGAATTGAAAGCTGTTTCGCCCATGCTCCTTGGCATGGTACATGGCGGTATCGGCATGCTTGACCAATTCATCGGCAGTAACACCATCACTTGGAAAGAGGCTGACACCAATACTGGTACTCGTATAGACATCACTGCCATCAATCCTGAAAGGTTTGATAAATGCATCGATGCACTTCTGCGCAACCATCGCAACGGCCCGCTCATCCGAGGGCGATTCAAGAACAATCGCAAACTCATCCCCCCCCAGGCGAGCAATCAGATCTTCTGCCCGGATAACCCCTTTCAGGCGCTGTGAAGCCCGTTTCAGCAGCTCATCCCCCGCAGGGTGGCCCAGCGAGTCATTGATATTTTTAAACCGATCCAGATCGAGAAAAAGCACCGCCATCAATTGGTTTTGACGGGATGCCCGCTCCAACCCCAGGGAGAGGTGCTGATCCAGCAACAGACGGTTTGGCAGGCCGGTCAGCGGATCATGATGCGCCAGGTGTTCCAGCTTCTCCTGAGACTCTTTCAGCACACTGATATCAGAAAAGACCGAGATATAGTTGACCAGACGCCCCTGCTTATCCCTTACCTCGCTGATATTCTGCCACTGCAGATAGCTCTCGCCATTTTTGTGTCGACTCCAGACATCGCCCTGCCAGGAACCCTTCTCTGAGACAGCCTGCCATATCGCTTGAAAAAAGGGCGCACCATGATGTTGACTGGATGCCAATGCCTGAGGCTCCTTTCCAACCATCTCCTCTTCGGTAAAGCCGGTAATGGTTGTTGCGGCTCGGTTGATGGAGATGATCCTGCGTTCAGGATCTGTAATCAAGATACCGTCAATGGTGCTGTCAAAAACCTTAAAGGCGAGATGCAGCCGATTCTCAGCGGCATGCCGCTCCTTGATCAGGCTGTTGAAAGAGTGCCCCATGGCCGCTATTTCATCATTGCCATAAACCTGGATATGGCCACTAAAATCCGTACTGTCCTCCACCTGTTTCAGCGCCTGGGCAATCTCCATGGTGCCCACCGCCAGACGCCGTGTAATAGCTGCCCCAAGATAGAGGCAGAACAGTGGCACAACCATGGCAAGGAGTGCATAGCTGATGAGCGCAACCAGTGTCTCATGCGTCTTCTGTTTGATGTAGACGAGGCTCTGCCGCCTGGTTTCATCACTATCCGCCTTAAGCAGATTGATTGATTTTGTAGCGGCGCTGAACCAATCCGCAACGTCTATCTCTGAAACACCTCTGCGCAGGCGTGCGATGGCATTAACCGCAGGCGCATCATCAACCTTGATCACCTGATCAATCTGGTTGATTGTCCTCCCCTCTGTACGCATCTGCTCTATGACAGGCAGGAAGAGAGAGTACTGCTGAAAGGTTGCCCCAATGGTATTGAGATCCTCTACCTCTGCTTCGCTGATATTAGAGATACTGCGATAATCGTCCAGGCTGTCCTGAACCTTGGCATGCAGGCGGATAAATTTTTCCTTATAACCCTCCTCTCCCCGAATAACATAATTTTTAAACTGATGTATCAGGCCGCCGTACCCAGAGATAATCTGTAACTGATCCAGCAGCTCCAATTTTTTTACCTTGGAGAAGAGCGTTTGGCGCACCTCACGCATGTAGACAAAAGACGGGGCTGCCAACAGACCCTCCAAATGCCTCTTTTGCCGGGTTGTAGCAACAACGTACAGCAGGTGCTTTAGCAGATAATCCTGCTTTGCTATGTTAATCGCCACCAATGAGATCTGCTCACTACTGATCTGCTCTGATGAGAGCAGGCCATTGACAAGCCCTCGCTCACGTCCCAAAAACTCCTGCAGCCACAGCAGGGCACCATAGGCCTGATCACTCCGAAAAAGCATGGCATCCCCGGTTACCACCCCTATATTTTCAACCAGGTTGATCACATTGGCGATAATCTCTGAGTAGCCTTCAAAGGCCGCCACACCCTTGCCTGCATCGACACTCCTGCGCAATGCATGCCGTCGATCCAGCGTCTCAATGAGGCTGGACATGCCCTCTCTAAGATAAACATGCCTGTCACTGGGCAGCCCACCCTCCATATTGAATAAGAGCACATCCTGGATATGCCGATCTGTCTCAGCCCGCTGCCGGTTCAGCTCTATCTGAAACCTCCCTCCCCCGCTACCCAGATAGCCCGCTGAAAACCCCCGTTCCTGCTGCAAGGCATGGATAACATCAGAAAACTCAAGCGCAATCTCATAGAGATTGTGCGCGGTTCGGGCTTCGCTATATTGGTGCCATTTCTGGATTACGCCATCACTGGCAAAGAGTACCAAGAGAACAATGGGGAGGATCAACAGCAGTAACAGCTTGTACCGTATTTGGAGATTATTGAGATAACTTGAGAGCATACCTAACCCTATAGCTTACAAACATCCTCACCGCAAGCGAGGTATTGCCCAATTTCATCGCAATACTTTTTAAATGCCGAGGTGCCTGGCCATCTGCACCGCGCTCTCCAGTGCTGCCCTCAGGCTGCTGCAATTCCCCTGGCCGGTACCGGCCAACTCCAGTGCCGTGCCATGGTCTACCGAGGTTCGAATAAACGGCAGACCCAGCGTAATATTGACCGCCTGACCAAACCCCAGATGCTTGAGCACAGGCAGCCCCTGATCGTGGTACATGGCCAAAACGGCATCCGCCTGCTCCAGATATTTTGGGGTAAACAGCGTATCTGCCGGTAGCGGCCCGTTCAGCACCATGCCTTCCGCACGCAGCCTCTCCAGGGTAGGTGAGATGATGTTGATCTCCTCTCTCCCCAGATGGCCACCCTCCCCCGCGTGTGGATTCAGCCCACAGACCAGAATACGGGGTTGCGCCATGCCAAAGCGGCTTTGAAGCCCCCTGTGCAGTATGCGAATGACTCTTTCCAGCCGCTCACAAGTGATGGCAGAGCTAACCGCAGAGAGGGGCAGATGCGTAGTGACCAGTGCAACCCGTAGCCCTGGAGCAGCCAGCATCATTACCGGATCGGCATCGGCCAGCTCGGCCAGGTACTCAGTGTGACCAGTAAAAGGGAGCCCGGCATCGTTGATAACTCCCTTGTGAACCGGCCCGGTGACCAGTGCAGCGCAGCGCCCGCTTAGGCAGCTCTCTGCGGCCAAACGCAGGGTTTTCAATACATAGGGGGCATTTGCGGTATCCAGCTCGCCTGCTGCAGCTGCTGTCTTTAGCGCCACTGGAATTATCCGGAGGCGGCCTGCCTGTTGCGGGAGTGGCTTGCTGTCAGGGTTGAATTCGATCAGTCTGAGCGGCAGGTTCAGTCGACCTGCCCTCTGCTCCAACAGCCAGGGGTCTGCAACCGCGACCAGCTCTGCTGGATTGGTCTGTTGTGCAAGCTGCACACACAGATCCGGCCCAATGCCAGCCGGTTCCCCTGGCGTGAGGGCAATGCGCAATCGATCAGTGCTCCGGCAGCCGGATCTCTACATAGGCTTCATCACGCAGCCTGCGCAGATAGAGCTCGACCTCCTCTGCGGCCTTGCGCTCACGGATGGCATCACGCGCCAATGTCCTTTGCACCTCTTCGGTGTTGTCATGCTCTCGCCGCTCCAGCAGCTGTACGATGTGCCAGCCAAACTGTGATTGAAACGGTTCACTGATCTGATTGACCTCCAGCCCCTCCAGCACCGCTTCAAATTTCTGGACAAAATCTCCAGGGTTTGTCCAGCCCAGATCACCACCCTTTATGGCCGACCCTTTATCATCTGAATGGGAGCGTGCCAGTACTGCGAAATCATCCCCCTCTTCGATGCGCTGCTTTAGCTGCGCCAGCCGGTTTCTGGCATCCTCATCCGAGGTGATCTCATTGGTGCGGATCAGGATATGCCGGGCATGTGTCTGGGTAACCATCTTGCGCTCACCACCCTTGAAGTCATCCAGCAGCACAATATGAAAGCCACTCGAGTTGCGCATCACTTCGCTGACATCCCCACGTTTCATGGTGGCCAGTGGCTCTAAAAAAAAGCCCGGAAGCTGCGCTGCATTACGCCACCCAAGATCACCACTCTCCAGCGCCTGACGCCCATCTGACTCTGCAACAGCGGCCTCTTTAAAGCCAATCTCACCCCGTCGAATCCTGGCCAGCAGCTGCTCTGCCCTTGATTTGGCATCTGCAATCTGTTCCGGCGAAGCGCCTTCAGGTACCGCAATCAGGATATGGAAGAGATGATAATCAGAGCGCTGATCCAGCCGACCCGCCTCCTTTTTCAGATAGTTATCAAGCTCCTGCTGGGAGACCTCTATGCGGCGGATTACCCGCTGCTCACGCAGCCTGGAGAGTGTAATCTGCTCCCGAATAGAGTCGCGAAATCGCTTGAAGCCAATGCCCTCGGCATCCAGGGCGCGGTGAAACTCATCCAGTGACATGCCGTTCTCTGCGGCAATGTTTTTCAGCGCCTGGGTCAGCAGGTCATCGCCGACCGTGATACCGGCCTGCCGTGCCGCCGCCAGCTGTAATTTTTTTACAATCAGCCGCTCCAGCACCTGCCGTTCCAACACGGATCTTGCTGGTATGCGCGTACCTTGCTGCCTCAGCTGGGAGACAAGCTGAGAGAGTTCGGCATCAAGCTCACTGCGCACAATGACATCATCGTTCACAACCGCCACGATACTGTCCACCTCCTCCGCAACCACCGGGCAGAGAGACAATAGCGTTAGCAATAACAGGGAAAACAGGGAAAACAGGGGGAGTCTTATAGAGATCATAAATACATGGTTACAAAAATATCGGAAGCGGAACTTCCAGGGTATGGGGTTCTATCGACCTGCATCAGCGGCACGTTTTTTGCGTCCGCTA
>JALSJZ010000018.1 GCA_026989135.1 Sedimenticola sp.
TATAGCCATACACCAAGCCTGACTGAACATTAATAGGCTATGATTACGGTATAATTTATGAGACCAGCAAATCATGCAATCTGAACACGCCGCACCAACTCTTCAACAGCAGGCCGCTATCGGCAATGACCTTAGAAAGATCATTAATGATGCCAAATTTCGCGAAGGCGTTGCCTGGAACAGCCGCAGCTTTCAGGCCGGTGAACAGATATTGAAGGAGGGGACAGAGGGGCGCTCACTCTTCCTGATCGAGTCCGGTGAAGTCAGGGTCATGGTCACCCTCAAGATTGAGCGTCGGGTTCGCCCCGGCATTTGCGACCTGCATGCCGGTGACATCTTTGGCGAGCTGAACCTCTTTGAACAGCACCCCCGGAGCGCCTCCGTCACTGCCATATCCGATGTTCAGCTACTGGAGATCGATGGCGAACGCCTCAGCCACTACCTCAACCAGCACCCTGAGATTGGCTACCCTATCCTGAAAAACATGTTCCAGCTCATGGTGAGCCGCCTCAACAAGGCCAACAGGCGTATCGAATATCTGCTGGGGTGGGGGCTGAAAGCCCATAACATCTAAGCGCGCTCAACCTCTACTGCATCCACCCGCTGAAAGCCTCGCGGCAGCTTGTTACCACGTCGGCCACGCTCACCCTGATATTCATCAAGGTCAGCGCTTTTCAACGTGAGATGCCGCTTGCCCGAATAGGCAACCAAACGCCCACCTCGCGGCACACTGGCCACCGCCACCATAAACTCTTCACGCGCCACCACCCGCTTGGGGGGGATGCCGATAATCTTATTGCCTTTTCCACGCATCAACGCAGGCAGCTCGACAACCGGGAACACCAGCATGCGCCCCTCATTGGTGATCGCCACCAGACGGTCTGTTGCCGGGTCAGTGACCGGAACAGGGTGCATGACAGCCGCACCCTTTGGCAGGGTAAGCAGCGCCCTGCCCGCCTTGTTTTTGGTAACCAGCTCCTTGAGCTGCACCTGAAAGCCATAACCGGCATCAGAGGCGATCAGATACCATTGATTCGGGTCACCACCCAGCGCCGCTGCAAAGTGGGCACCCTGCGGTGGGTTGAACCGCCCCGTCAAAGGCTCGCCCTGGCCGCGCGCCGAGGGCAGGGTGTGCGCCAGCAGCGAGTAGCAGCGCCCCGAAGAGTCGAGGAATACCACCTGTTGATTGCTGCGCAACCGGGCTGAATCCAGATGTCTGTCACCCGATTTATAGTTCAGCGCCGCCGCATCAATCTCATGCCCCTTGGCCACTCGCGCCCAGCCCTTCTCTGAAAGCACCACCGTCACCGGCTCACTGGGGGTCAGATCCATCTCTTGCAGCGCCTCGGCCGCACCACGCACCACAATCGGCGAACGACGCTCATCACCATAGGCCTCGGCATCGGCCTGTAGCTCTTTTCGAATCAGGGTCTTCAGCCGCTGTTTTGAACCCAGAATCTTCTCCAGTTTATCGCGCTCTATGGCCAGCTCCTGCTGCTCTGCCCGGATCTTCATCTCCTCCAGACGAGCCAGCTGGCGCAGCTTGGTATCCAGCACATAGTTGACCTGAGGCTCCGTTAGATTGAAGCGTGCCATCAACACTGGTTTGGGTTCATCCTCGGTACGGATGATGTGGATCACCTCATCCAGATTGAGAAATGCAATCAGCAGACCATCCAACAGGTGCAGCCGCTCCAGCACCTTGTCGAGTCGATATTGCAGCCGCCTGCGCACCGTCTCTGTGCGAAACACCAGCCACTCACTGATCATCTCCCGCAGATTTTTAACCGCAGGCCGCCCATCCAGGCCTATCACATTCATGTTGACCCGATAGGTGCGCTCCAGATCGGTCGAGGCAAACAGGTGCGACATCAGCCGCTCCACATCCACCCGGTTGGAGCGCGGCACAATCACCAGCCGGGTGGGATTTTCATGATCTGATTCATCCCGCAGATCCTCCACCAGTGGCAGCTTTTTGGCCTGCATCTGCGCTGCAATCTGCTCCAGCACCCGTGCACCCGAAACCTGATGCGGCAAGGCATAGACCACGATTTCACCCCGATCCCACTCATAACGGGCGCGCATGCGTACACTGCCATTGCCCGTCTGGTAGATCTTCAGCAGATCCGCCTTGGGGGTGATGATCTCTGCCTCGGTGGGGTAGTCCGGCCCCTGCACATGCTCGCACAGCTCTTCCACGGTTGCTTTTGGATTCTCCAGCATGCGGATGCAGGCGCTGGTCACTTCACGCAGGTTGTGCGGAGGAACATCGGTGGCCATACCTACAGCAATGCCTGTGGTGCCATTCAGCAGCAGATTGGGCAGTCGTGCAGGCAGGGTTTTTGGCTCTTTCAGGGTGCCGTCAAAATTGGGCGACCAATCAACTGTCCCCTGGCCCAGCTCTGACAACAACAGCTGGGCATAGGCGGTCAGCTTCGCCTCAGTGTAACGCATGGCAGCGAAGGATTTGGGGTCATCCTGCGCCCCCCAGTTACCCTGGCCGTCCACCAGCGGGTAGCGGTAGGAGAAGCTCTGCGCCATCAGCACCATCGCCTCATAGCAGGCCGAGTCACCATGCGGATGAAACTTGCCCAGCACATCACCCACAGTACGGGCGGACTTTTTATACTTGGCGTTCGCCGACAACCCCAGCTCCGACATGGCGTAGAGGATGCGCCGCTGCACCGGCTTCAGGCCGTCACCGATATGTGGCAGAGCACGGTCAAGAATCACGTACATCGAGTAATTCAGGTAGGCCTGCTCGGTAAAACGGGCTAAGGGCTGCTGTTCAATGCCCTCTGCATTTAGCTCAATCTGGTCTGTCATTTAGTACCTTACAAATGAAGTCTTGGACAAGAATACAAAGAAATCATATTAACCATGAAGAGCATGAAGGACGTGAAGAAGAGTCCAGTAGTTGAAGCAGTTGGGTCTGAACCTTCATGTTCTTCATGGTAGAAATATCAATTTTTTAGGTTCCAAATCGTCTGGATTAGATTTTATAGCGGCTCTGTTCTATGTTGAATTGCAATCTGGAAGGCAACGGTTACACCTCGGCCAGATCACCCTTTTCCTGTAACCACTGTTTGCGATCACCCGCCCGTTTTTTGGCCAGCAGCATATCCATCATGCTATTGCTGTCATCACCGGGCTCGATCACCAGTTGCACCAGCCGCCGGGTATCTGGGTGGATGGTGGTTTCACGCAGCTGTAGCGGGTTCATCTCACCCAGCCCTTTGAAGCGCTGCTCGCTCACTTTGCCTCTGATCTTCTCTGCCTTGATACGATCCAGAATACCCTTCTTCTCCCGGTCATCCAGGGCATAAAAGACCTGCTTGCCCACATCAATACGGTAGAGTGGCGGCATCGCCACATAGACATGCCCCTCCTGCACCAATTTACGGAAGTGGCGCAGAAAAAGCGCACACAGCAGGGTAGCGATATGCAGCCCATCCGAGTCGGCATCCGCCAAAATACAGACCTTGCCAAAACGCAGTTTCGACAGGTCATCCGAGCCGGGTTCCACCCCAATCGCCACCGAGACATCATGCACCTCTTGCGAGGCCAGCACCTCTGCGGAGTCGACCTCCCAGGTGTTGAGGATCTTGCCACGTAGCGGCATCACCGCCTGAAACTCCTTGTTCCGCGCCTGCTTGGCCGAACCACCGGCAGAGTCGCCCTCTACCAGAAACAGCTCGCTGCGGCGCGGATCAACCGAGCTGCAATCCGCCAGTTTACCCGGCAGTGCCGGCCCCTGAGTGACCTTTTTACGCGCCACCTTGCGCCCCATTCGCATCCGCGCCTGTGCGGCATTGATCGCCAGATCAGCAATCTGCTCACCCGCCTCTGTATGCTGATTCAGCCACAGACTGAAGGCATCCTTCGCCACACCAGAGACAAAGGCGGCGCACTCACGCGATGAGAGGCGCTCTTTGGTCTGTCCGGAGAATTGCGGGTCCAGCAGCTTGACCGACAGCACATAACTGCAACGGCTCCAGACATCCTCCGGTGCCAGTTTGACCCCGCGCGGCAGCAGGCTGCGAAACTCACAGAACTCCCGTACCGCCTCAGTCAGGCCGGTACGCAGACCATTGACGTGGGTGCCACCCAGCGCAGTGGGGATCAGGTTGACGTAGCTTTCGGTAACCGCCTCGCCCCCTTCCGGCAGCCAGACTACCGCCCAATCTGCGGCCTCATCATTGCCTTGCAGGCTGCCCATAAAAGGGATCAGCGGAATCATGGGGATCCCCTGCAACGCATCCAGCAGGTAATCTTTCAGACCATCTTCATAACACCACTCATGCTGCTCACCGCTGTTCTCATCCAGAAACCGAACCAGCAGCCCCGGACAGAGTACTGCCTTGGCACGCAGTACATGCAGCAGTTGGCGTACCGAAAACCTGGGTGAATCAAAGTATTTGGGGTCGGGCCAGAAGCGCAGAGTTGTGCCGATATTATTGCGCCCCACCTTGCCCACCGGCTCCAGATCACTGGACTTATGACCACCTGCAAAGGCCATTTTGGACTCGATGCCATCACGCTTGACCCACACCTCCAGCTGTTTGGACAAAGCATTGACCACCGACACCCCAACCCCGTGCAGGCCACCAGAAAACTTGTAGTTTTTGTTGGAAAATTTACCGCCCGCATGCAGCTTGGTGAGGATCACCTCAACCCCTGGTATACCCTGCCTGGGGTGGATATCCACCGGCATGCCGCGTCCATCATCCTTCACCTGTAGTGAGCCATCCTTAAACAGCACCACCTCGATTTTAGAGGCATGGCCTGCAATAGCCTCATCCACGCTGTTGTCTATAACCTCCTGTGCCAGATGGTTGGGGCGGGAGGTGTCGGTATACATGCCAGGGCGCTTGCGCACCGGGTCGAGGCCGCTTAGAACCTCAATATCGGATGACTGATAGGAACTGCTACTCATGGATGGGGATTCAAACCTGTAAGATAAATTGACCCCGCGGATTGTCTACGAAGTGAACCTGCACTGCAAATGGCAGCCTCACGCCAGAAACAGCGGCTTACCTGAATTGAATTACTCAGGAAAGCGGCTGTCCATTTTACTGGCCTAAAATTATAATGCGTCGATGGCTCATTATCAGCTCCTGTTTTTTACCCATTTTTAGAAGGCGTTGCCTGTCGATATGTCTGAACTCGAATCAATCATCGGTTTTTCAATCACCGCTGCCACAATTGCTTTGGCAGCAGCCATAGTGCTTTCCATGTTCGGCAGGCGCGGTGAAGCGACACTGGCGCTTATTCTGTTCACCTGCTTTAGCGTGGTCTTCTTCGGCATCCGCGCCTATCTGAAAGAGTTTTTTCCCTTTACCGATAAGGTCGAATCCTTTATGACGCTATCGGTGTTGATCACGCTCTGCGGCATGATCTATCGTGACAAGGTGTCAAACAAGGAGTTCATCACCCTGCTGCTGCTCGCTTTGGCTGCAGCATTGACCACCTTCATCTTTACCGACCATATCCGCTACCCCACGGCCTACCTGCGAACCATCTGGTACCCCATGCATGTACCGTTTTCATTCGCCGCCTACGCCTTCTGGTTTCTGGCCGGTATCAATGCCATATTTGCGATTCGCGGATTAAGGGGCAGCGCAGGCGGCATGTCAGAACGGCCACTGACCACCCAGCTCAATCGCAATGGCTTCATCTTCTTCACCCTGGCGATGCTGTTTGGCGGCATCTGGGGCTATCTCGCCTGGGGTGCCTATTTTATGTGGGACCCGAAGATACTATGGTCTGTCATACTCTGGCTCTACTACGGCAACCTGCTGCATATCGACAACCTGCCCCGCTTTCGTAAATGGAAGATTCCGCTCTACATCATTGGCATGATTCTCATCATGATCACCTTTGTCGGCACCGGCTTCTTTACCCGCTCCATACATAAATTTTAGCCATGATCTATCGCACTGTTGAAATTCTGGGGAACCGCTACGCCGGTTTTATTCTCTGCCTGATTGTCATTCTCAATCTTGCCGCAGGCAGCCTGGTCATGAATATGAACCCGGAGATCTACCCCCCCTTTTTTCCATTTGATCTTAAATACTTTTTTCAACCCACCCTTGCCGTGCATTGGTGGCTCTATCTTCTGCTCGTCACCTTTGGCCTCTTTGCCATCAATATGACCGCCTGTTTCATTGAATCACTTGTTCGTCTGAAAACCGCTACAACAGGCAGGTTAAGGCTCTTCATCGGGATTTTTATCCAT
>JALSJZ010000019.1 GCA_026989135.1 Sedimenticola sp.
GCAGATCGTAAGCGGCCAAACATGCTGCTTGCCAAGGTTGGATTGGCTGATTTTGCCCGCAATGCGGGGGTAAGTAAGTCAGAGGCAAAACTCTACCTGGACATAAAAAAAGAGATGGGTGTGATTGAACATAACGAATATCGCATTTGGTTTACTGTAGCAGAAAAACCTAACGACAAACCTGATAAATAACGGTTAACTGCCGCCCAATTGGCAGATAGCCCTTCATGGCGGCATTTGATCTGGTGCATTGCCAGCCCTCTCCGTTTTCCGTATATCACTGTTTGTGGCGCATGAGGTTACGCCGCTGCAATTCATCAGCTTGAGCGTTTAACCGACAGATCCACCAGTGAGGCCAAAGCATCCCGGTAAGGGGAGGCCGGCAGCACTCCAAGCGCCGCTTTGGCCTTGTCCGCCTCGCGCTCTGCAATTTCAGCCGTATAGGCTATGGCATCGGTAGATTTGATCGCCTCTGTTACGGCATCGATCTGTTCCAGACCGCCATGCTCAATAGCCGATTGGATGACTTTTTTCTGCGCTGCGGTGCCTTTTTCCATGGCGCGGATCAGCGGCAGTGTCGGCTTGCCTTCGGCCAGGTCATCGCCAACATTTTTACCCATCTCCTCGCTGGAGGAGCTGTAGTCCATGACATCATCGATCAGCTGGAAGGCGGTGCCGAGGTGGCGGCCATAGTCGGCCATGGCGGCCTCCTGCTCTGCGCTGCCGTCGACCAGCACCGAGCCGATCTTTGCCCCGGCCTCAAACAGGGTGGCGGTCTTGCGGTAGATGACCTTCATGTACTCCTCTTCGGTCGTCTCCGGATTATTGCAGTTGAGCAGCTGTAGCACCTCGCCTTCAGCGATCTGGTTAGAGGCGTGGGAGAGGATGTCCAGCACCCGCATGATGCCAACATCGACCATCATCTCGAATGAGCGGGAGTAGAGGAAGTCGCCGGATAGTACGCTGGCAGAGTTGCCCCAGAGCGCATTGGCGGTATCCTTGTTGCGGCGCTTGTCTGATGCATCCACCACATCGTCATGCAGCAGGGTGGCGGTATGGATAAATTCAACCACCGCAGCCAGCTCGATGTGTTTGTCGCCCTGGTAGCCGAAAGCGCGTGCTGCCAGCAGCACGATCAGGGGGCGCATACGCTTGCCGCCGCTGTAGACGATATGGGCGCCGATCTGGTTGATCAGCACAACATCTGATTTCAGACGCTTGAGGATGACCTTGTCGATGGCAGTCAGGTCGTCAGCGATTAACTCGCGGATGGCGGCAATATCCATGGGGACTCTTAAAGTTATTTGGTTGAAGCGAAAAATGCACTCGCATGCTAGGAGTGCGCTATTGCTGTGTCAAGCATGAATGTAACGGGCGTATATTTTAAGGCATGGATTTTGATTGACCTGCCCGCAAGGGGTATGTAAAATCCCGCCTCTTTCGTCGGCTACTTTAATTTTTGTACCGACACAATAGATTTTCTACGGAGATATGGGTATGTATGCCGTAATTCAAACCGGTGGCAAGCAGTACCGGGTTTCCCAAGGCGACACCTTTAAGGTTGAGAAGCTTGGGGCCGATGAGGGTGCCAGCATTGAGCTGGATAAGGTGCTGATGCTTGCTGACGGTGAAAACATCACGATTGGGGCTCCTTATGTGGAGGGTGGCAAGGTAACGGCCACCGTTAAATCCCACGGTCGGGGCAAAAAAGTAAAGATCATCAAGTTTCGCCGACGCAAGCATCACATGAAGCGTCAGGGCCACCGTCAGTGGTACACCGAGCTTGAGATTACCGGAATCAGCGCAAGCTAAAGGGGTTATAGCATGGCACATAAGAAAGCAGGCGGCAGTACCCGTAACGGCCGCGATTCAGAGTCAAAGCGCCTTGGCGTAAAGGTTTATGGCGGCGAGAGCATCAAGGCCGGCGCCATCATCATCCGCCAGCGCGGCACCCGTTTTCACTATGGTACCAATGTGGGTATCGGTAAGGATCACACCCTGTTTGCCAAGGCAGATGGAAAGGTGCTGTTTCAGGTAAAAGGCCCTAACAACCGCAAGTACGTCAGTGTAGTCACTGACTGATCGGGCTTCCGGTTTTCAGGATCTTGAAAAAGAGCCTCGCCAATCGGCGGGGTTTTTTTATTCACGAATAAAAAAACCATACGTTAAGCAGATAATCAGGGCATAGCAGCTTTGCCCGTTGAACGACGCACTGTTTTTGCAAGCACCTCTCCAGGTGGCACTCTGGCTGTTTTTTACGGCGCTGAGAGATGTTCAGGTGATAATCACCCGCAACAACAAAACGCAAAAAACACAATATTGGCACAATGTCAATCTTGCACAAGGCGGCATCATAGGGTTGAATATGCAGCCTCGCTGCCATTGGATTCGTTTTGAGCCCAATGGAGAACTGATTTAATTGAAGAGGTCAGGAATGCTGATCAACCCAGTTGAGAAAGACCAAAAACATATAAGTGATCTTGAGCTCGCTACCGGCGAGACCATATCCGACTGCTACCAGTGCGGCAAATGCACCGCAGGCTGCCCGGCATCCATGGATCCTGCACCCAGTGTGCTCATCCAGTTTCTGAAGCTGGGGCAGTTTGAACTGGCCAAAAACGCAGAGTCCATCTGGTCCTGCATGGCCTGCCTGACCTGCTCCGAGCGCTGCCCCAAGAACGTCAGCCCGGCCGCCATTATTGAAGGCCTCAAGAACCTGCACCTGCGGGATATGGATCCCAGAGTCAATCTTGAGACCATGAGCCGGGATCTTCTGGCCCATTCACCGCAGATGGCCATCATCAGCGGTTTTCGCAAATTCATATAAGTATTCAAGGAATTCGGATGTCAGAAAAAACTGTTCGCATTCCCTACTATCCTGGGTGCACCATGAAGACCAAGGCACTCGGATTCGAGCGCTCCGCCATGGATTGCGCCGAGGTCATCGGTTTTGAAATGGACGAGCTGAAGGACTGGAACTGCTGCGGCGCCTCCTACCCGCTCACCAAAGACAACCTGATGGGACTCACCGCCCCCACCAATATATTGATAGAGGCAGAGCGGCGCTGCCAGAAAGAGGAGGTCGATCCCAACCTGCTCACGCTCTGCGTCTTCTGCTACAACACCCTCAAGCGCACCGAGTTTGCGCTTGGTCAGGATAAGAAAAAGCTCGAAACCATCAATGCCTTCCTCGACCGTAAATATGAGGGTTCCATTCGAGTCGTCCACTATCTGGAGTACCTGCGTGATGTGATCGGCTTTGACAATCTGGCAAAGATGGTCAAGACCGACATGAGCAAATACAAGGTCGCCCCCTACTACGGCTGCCTGCTGCTCAAGCCACAAAAAGAGATCGGCCTGGATGACCCCGAAGATCCCGTCATCCTGCACAACTTCCTGGATGCGCTCGGCTGCAAGGTCATCGACTTTCCGGCACAGGTTGACTGCTGCGGCTCCTATCTGGTCATACGCGAGCCGGAGAAGGTATCCAAGCTCTCTTATGACATCCTGGCAGATGCGAATGAATACGGTGCCGAGACACTGGTCACCGCCTGTCCGCTCTGCCAGTCAAATCTGGATCAAAGCCAGGGAGACAAAGTACAGTTTGCAGACCTTGATGGAATGCCAATACTCTATTTTACCCAATTGCTGGCCGTTGCTTTCGGCCTGGACACCAAGACCCACAAACTTGAAGAGCATCACATCGACCCGCTGCCTCTGCTGAAAGCCCACAGCGGTGCGGATAGCGAATCCAAGTAATTTCGAGCCTGATTAGGAGTCAGTCTGTGACTAAATGTACAGAAGATAACAAGCCAATCATGGTCGGTGACCGGACTATTCCGCCGCCAGACGCCCGCTACATCACCATCAGCATCATGGGGCAGCCCTATGAGGTGCCAGAGACGCTGACCATCCTGAAAGCGATGGAGTTCGTCGGCTATCAATTCAAACGGGGTTGCGGCTGCCGTGGTGGCATCTGCGGTGCATGCGGCACCTTCTACCGCATCGAAGGCCATCACACCCTGAAGACCGGACTGGCCTGCCAGACCGTGGTCGAACCCGGCATGATTCTGGCTCAGATCCCCTTCTTCCCATCCAACCGGGCAGCCGAGCTGGATCTTGAAACCAAGATGCCGGCAGATCAGCAGATCGCCACCATGTACCCGGAAATCTTCCGCTGTGTGGGTTGCGGCACCTGCACCCGAACCTGCCCGATGGACATTGATGTCATGGGCTATATCGCCCATTTCAAGCGTGGCGACATCATGGGCGGCGCAGAGCAGTCCTTCGACTGCATCATGTGCGGTCTCTGTGCAGCACGCTGCCCGGCCAACATCTCGCAGTTCAATGTCGCCATGACCGCCCGCCGCATCGCAAGCGCCAGGCTGACACCAAAATCTGAGGTTACCGCCGCCCGCGCCGAGCAGGTTCGCGCCGGGCGCTACGAGCCGATGCTGGCTGAGCTTTGCAAAATGAGCAAAGACGAGCTGAAAAAACTTTATGTGGAACGCGAGCGCGAACCCGACCTGGCCAAACCAGGCGAGTGGATGCCCGAAGACCAGACTCACCTATAAGCGAGGAAAGCATGTCCGAAGGTTACACTCCAGAAATGCTCGACCTGATCAAAAAGGTCGAGGAAAGCCGCCCTCAACGCCTATCTGAGTCACGTGCCGGAAAGGGATTCCCTGCCATGTCAATGGATGCACGGGATCTGGTTCTCAATGCATACCACCCAGACTATACCGAAGAGGGTCGCCGCGCACTTGGAATTGGCCCCAACAAAGATGAGGTCTACCCCGAAGAGCTGATTGATCTGCTGGAATCACGCAGCATACTGGAAGCGGTCAAGCCCGACCTCTCGACACCAGACTATGAGACCGATGTGCTGGTCATCGGCGGTGGTGGTGGCGGCAGTGCCGCAGCACTCTCTGCGGCAGCCGAAGGGCTGGATGTCATCATGGCGACCAAGCTGCGCCACGGCGACTCCAATACCGTCATGGCGGAAGGTGGCATCCAGGGTGCCGATCAGGAGCCAGACTCCCCCTACTACCACTATCTCGACGTTATCGGCGGTGGACATTTCACCAATGAACCCTCTCTTGTAGCCGCCATGACCAACGACGCCCCCATCATCATTGAGTGGTTGGAATCGCTGGGCATGATGTTTGACAAACACCCCGATGGCCGCATGAAGGCCCGTCACGGTGGCGGCACCAGCCGCAAGCGCATGCACTCCGCCGGCGATATGACCGGCGCTGAGATCATGCGCGTGCTGCGTGACGAGACCCGCGACCGCACAGAAAAGATCAAGATCCTGGAGTTCTCACCCGCTGTAGAGCTGCTGATGGATGAGAATGGCCGTTGCGCAGGTGCCGTGCTGAACAACATGGAGACCGGCGCCTACTACACCGTAAAAGCCAAGACCACCATCATCGCCACTGGCGGCACCGGCCGTCTGCACTACCGCGGCTTCGCCTGCACCAACCACTACGGCGCAACGGGTGACGGCCTGGTGATGGCCTACCGTGCAGGTGCCAAGCTGGGCTACATGGACTCCGTTCAGTACCACCCGACAGGCACCGCCTACCCGGAACAGAACGTCGGCCTGCTGGTTACCGAAAAGGTGCGTGGCCTGGGCGGTCAACTGCTGAATATTGACGGCGAACAGTTCGTATTTCCACTGGAGCCGCGTGATGTTGAGTCTGCCGCTATCATTCGTGAGTGCGTCGGCAACGGCAAGGGCGTAAAAACCCCCACCGGTCGCCTTGGCGTCTGGCTGGATTCACCACTGATTGACGAGCTGCATGGCCCCGGCACGGTACAGCGCGAGCTGCCCGCCAAGTACATCCAGTTCAAACGCTTTGGCATCGATATCGCCAAGGTGCCGATGCTGGTCTACCCGACACTGCACTATCAAAATGGCGGCATCGCCATCAATGATCAGTCAGAGACGACCATCCCCGGGCTCTATGCCGCAGGCGAGACCACGGGTGGTGTGCATGGCCACAACCGCCTGATGGGCAACTCGCTGCTGGATATTCTGGTGTTTGGCCGCCGCGCAGGCCTGGCCGCTGCCAGGGCGATTGCCGATGGCGCCCAGGCCGGTGCAGCCAGCCTGAATCATCTGGTTGAGTACGGCAAAGCCCTGAGTGATGCCGGACTTGATCGCGGCGCCGTCAGCCCGATGATCCTACCCAACTACGCGACAGATGAGATTCGGTCACGTCGCTGGGACGTTAAGTCCCCTACCGTTTAAGTCACGAACGGCGAAGGAGTAAAGTATGGCCAAAATTGGCGTCTTTGTCTGTCAGTGCGGCAACAACATTGCGCGCACCGTTGATACTGCCGAGGTTGCAAAATATTGCAGCGAGCAGGATGGCGTGGTGCATGTCGAAGATTATAAATTCATGTGCTCCGCCCCTGGGCAGGAGATGTTCAAGAAGGCGATCAAAGAGAAAGGGCTGGATGCCTGTATCGTCTCCGCTTGCAGCCCCAAGATGCATGAAGCCACCTTCCGCAACGCAGCGGAAGCCGCCGGGCTTAACCCGTTCAAGGTAGAGATTGCCAACATCCGTGAGCAGTGCTCCTGGGTGCATGACGATAAGGAGGTAGGCACCGTCAAGTCAAAGGATCTGACCAAGATGATGATTGAACGCATCAAGTTCAACAAGCCGCTGGAACGCTATGTCATGCCGTTGACCAAGCGTGCGCTGGTGGTCGGTGGTGGTATCGCCGGCATCCAGGCTGCACTGGATCTGGCTCAGGCGGGCGTTGACGTACATATTGTCGAGCGTGAACCCTCGCTGGGCGGCAACATGGCGCGACTCTCTGAGACCTTTCCCACCCTGGATTGCTCCCAGTGCATCATGACCCCACGCATGGTGGAGGTGCAGAACCACCCGCTGATCACCGTGCATGCCTACGCCGAGCTGGAACAGCTCTCCGGCTTCATCGGCAACTTCCGTGCACGCATTCGCCAGAAAGCAAAGTTCGTCATCGACGACCTCTGCACCGGCTGCGGTGAGTGCTGGGAAAAGTGCCCCTTCTCCACCGAGAGCGAGTTTGAGATGGGGCTGGTGAAACGCCCGATCATCTACATCCCGTTCCCACAGGCCGTGCCTACCGTGCCGGTCATCGACAAGACCGAGTGCCCCAAGATTCTGAAGGACAAATGTGGCCTCTGCGCCGATGTCTGTGGCCCTGACTGTATCGACTTCACCCAGCAGGATGAGATCAAAGAGATCGACTTTGGTGCTATCATCGTGGCAACCGGCTTCCAGCTGATGCCCAACGTCTACCGCGAGTATGGCGGCTGGCGTCCACCCCACATGACCCCAAAGAAGCTGACCGCCAAGATGCGCAAGGCGCTGCCCCGCTCCGATGCAGGCCGCTTGGTGGATGTGATCAACGGGTTGGAATTCGAACGTCTGGCCTCGGCATCCGGCCCCACAGGTGGCCAGATCCGCCGTCCATCCGATGGCAAGATTCCAGAGGTCGTGGTCTTCATCGCCTGCGTCGGCTCGCGTGACTGCAACAAGGGCGTAGAGTACTGCTCCAAGATCTGCTGCATGTACACCGCCAAGCACACCATGCTCTATCAGCATGCCGTGCATCATGGCAAATCCTACGTCTTCTATATGGACATCCGCGCCGGCGGCAAGGGCTATGAGGAGTTCATCAACCGCGCCCAGGATGAAGGGGCGCAGTATATCCGTGGCCGCGTCTCCCGCCTGACCAAGAAGGGGGAGAAGATCCTGGTCAAGGGTGCAGACACCCTCACCGGCCAGGCGGTCGATGTTGAAGCCGATATGGTGGTATTGGCCACCGCGATGGTGCCACAGGGTGACTCCGAACAGGTCGCTCAAACCCTGGGCATCGGCTACGACAAACATGGCTTCTTCTCTGAGCAGCATCCAAAGCTGATGCCGGTCGAATCTTCAACCGGCGGCATCTTTTTGGCAGGTGCCTGCCAGAGTGTGAAAGATATCCCAGAAACAGTTGCCCAAGCCTCTGCAACCGCTGCAAAGGTGCTGGCTCTCTTCTCCAAAGATGAGATGATGCGCGACCCCGAGGTCGCCATTGTCGACCAGGAGAAGTGCATGAACTGCTGGGACTGCGTCACCGTATGCCCCTATCTCGCCATCGACCGGGTCGAGCTGAAGGATCGCAACGGCAACTTCCGCAAGTGGGCTGCCTATGTGAACCCAGGGCTCTGCCAGGGCTGTGGCATCTGCAACACTGCATGCCGCTCCAAGAGCATCGAGCTGATGGGTTACACCAACGAGCAGGTCTACGCCCAGATCACCGCCTTTGGCGGGGACATTATTTAAGTCTTCAGGTTTAAAAGAGCTGATACATGGGAAAGAAAATCGAAATACATGACTTTGAACCAAAGATCATGGCCTTCGTGTGCAAATGGTGCACATACTCTGGTGCCGACCTTGCCGGTACCAGCCGGATGGACTATTCGCCCAACGTGCGTATGATACGCCTGCCCTGCTCAGGCCGTATTGATCCACAATTCATGATCAAGGCATTCGAACAGGGTGCTGATGGCGTCTTCATCTCTGGCTGCCACCCCGGCGACTGCCACTATAACGAAGGCAACTATTATGCCCGCCGACGCAACACCACCTTTCGTCAACTGATGGACTTCCATGGTATTGATATCGAGCGCATTGAGTTTTCCTGGATATCCGCAGCAGAGGCGATTAAGTGGACTGAAGTCATTGATGCCTTTACCGAAAAGGTGCGTGAATTAGGCCGTCACCCGCAATATGATGATGAAGTTGTTGACCCCTACGCCCAGTTTCTGGTGCAGAACAAACAGGAGTCCGCATGATCGAAGCAATCCGTAACCAGGCCCGTCTGCTGCTGGAAAATGGTGATGTTGATGTCGTCATCGGTTATGCCGAAGGGAGCGACCCCTCACGCACAACACCGATTTTCATACGCAAGGCCGAAGATGTAGAGAAACTGATCTACGATCCACGCTGCATCAACTCACTGCCGCTCTATCTCAACAAGCGCCACGAATACACCCGCAAGGGCTGGAAGAAGACCGCCATTATCGGCAAGGGTTGTGACATCCGCGCCATCGTTCAGCTGATCGCCGAAAATCAGCTGAAACGCGATGAGATCTACATCCTGGGCGTCCCTTGCGAGGGCGTTGTCTCCCACCCTGAAAAATGGGATGGCAGCCTGCACGATGGCAACCGCGCCAGCAAATGTATCGGCTGTGATGTCATGACACCGCATGAGACGGACTTCTTCCCCGGCGACAAACCGGATGTTGACCGCTCCACCCCCTATGAGGCGACCTCAAAAAATGTCGCTACACTCATGGAGCTGGAGCTGGACAAGCGGTTTGCCTTCTGGCGAACAGACTTCGACCGCTGCTTTAAATGCTATGCCTGCCGTGAGGTCTGCCCTCACTGCTCATGCAATACCTGCATTACCGATGAGACCACGCCCAGCTGGATCGACCCGGCCGCACATAAAAAGGGCGTATTCTCCTGGCATCTGACCCGCGCCATGCATCTGGTTGGACGCTGTACCGGCTGCGGCGAATGCACCCGCGCCTGCCCAATGGGTATTCAGGTGGATCTCTTCAACCAGCGCATGAAAGAGGTTGTACAAGAGAGCTACAGTTACAAACCGGGCTACTCCCTGGAAGACAAGCATCCGTTGATCACCTACAAGGTCGATGATCGCGAGGATTTCATCAAGTAACACAGAACAGAAATATCAGCCCAGACAAGACCCGGCTACATTTGAGTTTTAATTCGAACTGTAAATTTATGAAAACAGCCACACTGAACAAAAGCGATATCGGCAAATGCATTGATCTGTTATTGCAGGCCGATCTGCGGGTGATCGCCCCACGCCTTCAACCCCAGGTGGACGAAGATGGCCCGGATGCCCTTGAAGTCCTCACTTTCACCGAGGTTAAATCCGGTGAGGATCACCAGGTTGGCGAGGGTCTGCTGCCACTCAACGGCGTAAAAGAGTTCCTGTTTGCAAAACATGAACCCCTCTTTGCCTACGAGAAGCGTGGCAAAAAGATCGAGATCATCCCGGTTCATCACGAATACCCGCAGACGGTAATCATTGGTGTGCGTCCCTGTGATGCGGCCTCCATCGCCTCACTGGAGTCGGTATTTTCCGATGCCAACGCAGGTTTTGAAGACCCCTTCTTCACCGAACGGCGTTCGCGCACCACCTTCATTACCTACTCCTGCACCGCACCCGATAGCAGCTGCTTCTGTACCTCAGTCGAGCTATCACCCGATAGCGCCAAGGGGTCAGATCTGCACTTGACTGAGATCGGTGACGGTCGTCTGCATGTCGAGGTGATCACCAAGGCCGGTGAGGCCGTGGCTAAACAGCTTCAGGATCTGCTTGAAGGAGAGGGCGACCAGGCCGCACGTGAAAAGGCTGGCGCTGAAGTCACCGAAAAGCTGACCCGCATTCGTGATTCAGCCCCCATCATGGAGTGGCTGATGGACACCGCCAACTTTGACGATGAGATGTGGCAACGCCTCGGCGAGAAGTGCATCGGCTGTGGAGCCTGTACATTTGTCTGCCCCACCTGCCACTGCTTTGACATCGTTGACGAGAATAAAGGCTCCAAGGGCTATCGTGTCAAATTCTGGGACTCCTGTCAGTTTGACCACTTCACCCTGCACGCCTCTGGCCACAACCCGCGTGACTGGCAGTACAAACGCTATCGCAACCGTTTCAACTGCAAGTTCAAGATCTATCCAGAGAAATTTGAGACGCCAGGTTGCGTCGGCTGTGGTCGTTGTATCCGCGCCTGTCCGGTCAATCTGGATATTACCGAATACATGGCCGAGGTCGCCCACAAGGCTGCCAACCCAAACGCCATGAAAGCTGACCCAGATTTCGAATAAATCACCGGGAGTGATTTATCACGTAAGCCCCACAAGGGTAAGTCTCAGGGACGAGACAAATAATTAAAGGTATTACATCCGTGTCCAATATCTATCAACCCGATCTCATGACCATTACCAAGGTCATCCAGGAAGCGCCGGGCATCAAAACCTTTCACCTGAAATTTCAGGATGAAGAGGTCGCCAACAACTTTAGCTTCGAGACAGGCCAATTTGGTGAATACTCTGCCTTTGGTGCTGGAGAGAGTACATTCTGTATCGCCTCCTCCCCAACCCGCCCGGAACATATCGAGTGCTGTTTTCGTGAAACAGGCAAGGTCACCACAGCACTGGCCAACCTGACTGAAGGTGACACCATTGGCTTTCGCGGCCCCTATGGCAACACCTTCCCACTTGACGATTGGAAGGGTAAAAACCTCATCTTCATCGGTGGCGGCATCGCCCTCCCCCCGCTGCGTTCTGTCATCTGGAACTGCCTCGACCTGCGCGAGCAGGACGGCCGCTTCGGGCATATCTCCATCGTTTATGGGGCTCGCTCTGTGCAGGATCTGGTCTACAAACGCGAGATCGAGGAGTGGAACCAGATGGAGAATGTCACCATGGTCAAAACGGTTGATCCCGGTGGCGAGACCGACGATTGGGATGGCCACGTAGGCTTTGTGCCCCATGTGCTGGAGAATGATTTCAAGCCCGATCCAGAGAACACCGTCGCCATCGTCTGCGGCCCCCCCATCATGATCAAGTTCGCCTTTGAAGCGCTGGAACGCCTCGGCTTCAAGCAGGAGCAGATGGTCACCACCATGGAAAACCGCATGAAATGCGGCCTGGGCAAATGCGGGCGCTGCAACATCGGCTCTGTCTATGTCTGCATCGACGGCCCCGTCTTCACCGCGACTCAACTGGCAGCACTGCCTAACGACTTCTAGAGAATTGGGAGCGGGACTTCAGTCCCGCCTCCGCAGGAAGTTCAGATCAGCAGGGTTAGCGATAGTGTAACCCACCATCAAAGATCCATTCGGCGCAATACGCTACGCTATTGCGCCCTACGGTTCTGACAAGAATCGAATGAATTTTATTTCATTTTAAGAGTCTTAAAATGCAGGCAGAATCAGCCGCTTCATAATACATTCAAAACCATAATCAGCTAGAGATCTTATGACCAAATCCTTTCGCCTCTCTCTTATATTTATCATCTCTATCAGCCTCAGCAATCTGGCATTTGCCAAACCAGAGGACGATCACGCTGGGCATGATTCACAGCAGACACCCTCTGTCACCACCCTCTCGCCGGCCATTCGTGAGCTGCTGACCCAAGAGATGCAGAGCATCCAGAAAAGCATGACAGAACTGCTGCCACTGATCGCCTCTGGTGAGTGGCATGGCGTCTCCCAGCTTGCAGCAAGGATTGCCAATGGGCACATCATGAAACAGAGGCTGACTCCGGCACAGGCACAGGAGCTGATGGCCACCCTGCCCCAGGGGTTCAAGGCGCTGGACAATAACTTTCACAGCGCTGCCAATATGATGTCCCGTGCCGCCAAAGAGGGACATATTGAACTGGTCACCTTCTACTACTACCGCCTCACCGAAGGTTGTGTCAGCTGTCACAGCCAATATGCCACACACCGCTTTCCTGCGCTGATCAAGGCACCGGCAGATGGACATTCACATGCGCCAGAAAAACCGATGCATGATGGGCATCACCACTAAACCGTTATACCGGGAATGATTCCATGAGCCTTCTGCATGTTATCTCCAAACGCCGGGTAAACCTGTTTGGATTTATTATCTGTGCCTCTCTGATTGGCGCTGCACTCTATCTGCAAGAGGTCGGACACGAGCCCTGCCCACTCTGCATATTGCAGCGTGTCGCCTTTATCGCAATGGGTATCCTGTTTCTTCTTGCTGCGCTGCACAACCCGGCCGGGCGCATTGGAGGACGCATCTATGGCCTGTTGATCGCCACCGTTGGAACCCTGGGGGGCATCATTGCCGGGCGGCATGTCTGGCTACAGCATCTGCCACCCGACCAGGTGCCAGAGTGCGGCCCCGGACTGGAGTACATGATGGAGGTCTTCCCACTGGCCGAAGCGATGCAGAAGATCTTTAAAGGATCTGGCGAGTGTGCCGAGGTCTCCTGGACATTCTTGACGCTCAGCATTCCCGAATGGTCTTTGATTCTGTTCTTCATCCTTACTGTGGTAGGGCTGTTACGAAACTGGGCCTATCGCGAGCGCAGCAACCCCTATTCAATCCTCTGAATATCCCGCCAGCTCCAGATAACCCTGGCCACGCACAGCCTTGCCCGCGTGCGTGCCGCTGATATCCATCGCCCCCTCCCAATAGCGCACCAACAGGTCTAATTCCTGGTTTTTCAACACTGGAGCAACCTCCAGATCAAGCCCCTGGGATGGGATCTGTAGTCGCCAGTGCACCGGATAACGCCCCCCTTTTGGGCTATCCCAGTAACCCAGTGGCTGTAGCTTTACATCCTCAGCCCCCAGCCGGATCAGCTCTCCATCCGGCAGCAACAAACTCCCGGAACTATGGGGATCTGCTCTGCCATCTTTGCCTCTTAGCTGGTAGAACATAAGATCGGAGCCATCCTCCAGCTGGATTGAAAACCAGTCCCAGCCGGCTTGATCTTCACCCAATGCACTGGTGCTCCACTCACGATCAAGCCAGACGCCCCCGGTTACCCGGTGGGTTTGATCTCCAACCATCACCTCCCCTTCCGCCCTTATGCGGGGGATGGAGTAGTAGTAGGA
Source organism: Sedimenticola sp. (assembly GCA_026989135.1). GTDB lineage: Bacteria > Pseudomonadota > Gammaproteobacteria > Chromatiales > Chromatiaceae > WFXD01. The sequence goes on from JALSJZ010000019.1 coordinate 13,682, forward strand.
GGCATTCCCGGCTGCCGCACTCTTTTGACTCAGCCCCGCATCACCCTGAAGCACAGGTTGACGCAATGGAACCAGTGACAGCGTCAATGAGAGACCTTTTTCCGCCGCATGTAGTATCCACTGCCCATCCTGCTGTCTGACCGACCAGTCATCCAGCCAGACCGCAAACGGCTCTGGCTGCGCCCCAGCCAACCCAATCGCACCCCGACTGAATCGTTCATAGGCATGAAACCGGCCGCTCTGGACATCGGTCAGTGCAAAATGGGCCATCCAGATCTGCTTGCTCCGCCAGGCTGACTCCCCATCCACCTCGCCCGGTTTTAGCGCATTACGGAAGAAGACCAGCTGAAACCCAAAGCGCCGCATCTGCGCCGTTTCAAGGTTGCCCGTGAAGTACCACCACTCACTGCGAAACCCTGGGTGGGCACCATGATCCTGTGGAAACCGGAAAGTGCGGGGTTGCTCTGCCCGCTCAAACCCCGCATCAGCCTCTCCACCCAGCATATCAACTACCGAGTTTGCTTTAGGTGGCTCTGCTGGTTGCGGTATAAAGAGCCACCACAGCATGAGCACCATGATAATGAGAACAGTGGCAATAACCGCCCGCATCACTCTTCTCTGAGCGCCTGTGCCGGGGGTGTTTGCGACATCCGCCAGGCGGGATAGAGCCCTGCCAGCAGCGCCGCAAACAGCGCCAGCAGCAGCGCCTCAAACAGCACAGATCCCGACACCACCACATCCATACTCCAGCCAAAGGAGCGCCGGTTAACGACAAAGATCAGCACGCTTGCCAGCACCAGCCCCAGGGGTATCGCCAGCAGGCCAGAGATCAGCCCCATAAATCCGGTCTGAGCGGTTACCAGCCCCCAGAGCTGTCTGGGTGTGAAGCCTATGGCGCGCAGCACGGCAAGCTCCCGTGACCGCTCCAGCTGCAAGGCCATCAACGCACTCAATATACCAACGAAGGCAACCCCAATGACCAGCAGACGCAGGACATGGGTGATCGCAAAGGTGCGATCAAAGGTCTTTATGGAGGCCTCACGCAGGATTCGGCTGGTGCGGATGTGTAGCGCCTGCTGCTCTCCCACCAGCCTGTAGAGCCTCTCCATCATCAAATCAATATCCACGCCCGGCTCTAAATAGAGCCAGGCCGAGTGGATACTCCGGTCAGCCCAATAGTCTCGATAGAGGGACATGCGCATCTTGATGACACCCTGGCCTGTCTCATAATCACGAAAGACACCTGCGATCTTGAAGGGCTGTCGGCCCTGATCGGTCTCCAGCTCCAGGCTCTCTCCGGCATGCAGCCCATGATGGTAGGCGTAGGATTCAGAGATGATCACCGCCTGTTCCCGATCAAACAACGGCCATACCATCTCAGGCGGCCTGTCCAGAAATTTCATGCCCGCGTAGCTCTCTTTGGGTAGACGCAGGGCGGTGAGGCGGGTAATCTCATCTCCAGATTGAATCTCGACCGGCCGGCTCTGGCGGATCCCGGCAACCCCGGGCAGGCTTTCAATAATCTGTACCACTGCCGGATTCAGCGCCGTCTCATAGCCCGTTCCAGAGGGTGCATCCGGTGCGATAAAGATATCTGCCTGCAGGCTGGACTCCAGCCACTGCTGCACCGAGGTGCGAAAGCTCTCCACCATCACCCCCACCCCCACAGTGGTGGCAACTGCAATACTCAAGGCGGCAATGGCCACGCCAGTACGGCTCAGGGAGTGCTGTACGCCACCCACGGCCATACGCCCAGGAGAGCCGAACAGGGCACCAAATAACGGAGCGCCGCAACGACACAGCAGCGAGACCCACAGCGGTGTCAGCAGGCTGAACCCCAGAATCAGCACAAACAGTGCAGCAAATCCAGCTGCCAGGCTTTTACTCATCAACAGCAGCAGCGCCGCCAGAATCAACAGCACCACTCCAGACCAGGCGAGCGGTTGCATGAGCCGCCGGGCACCCGTCTCTACCCTTGATCGATCCTGCACTCTTCGCGGTGGCGAGAGCGCCGCCTCCGAGGCGGGAACCACCACCGCCAGCAGGCTGCCACCAACCCCCAGCAAGACACCTTTGATAATGCCTGCCGGGGTCAATGAGAGCTCTCGCACGGTAAGCACAAAGTAGAGATCATTGATGGTCTGGGTCACCAACTGCACCAGCTCCTGTGCCAGCAGAATGCCCAACAGCAGACCCAGCAGAGTGCCCAGGGTACCGATCAGAAGCCCCTCACTCAGCACCAGTCTGAAAAGATCAGAGCGCGTCGCACCCAGCACGCGCAGACGCCCCATCAGCTCCCGGCGCTGCAGGACAGAGAAAGAGAGGGTGTTGTAGATCAGAAAAAGCCCCACCACCAATGCCAGCAGGCTCATGGCAGTAAGGTTGATGCTGAAGGCATGGGTCATCTTCTGCATCGCCGTGCCACGGGCGGCGGCAGGGATCAACCGGGCACCCGGCGGAAGCAGCTCGCGGATGGCATCAAGCTCCGCTGCATCGGCATCAGGCAAGATGAGATCAATCCGGCTCAGCCACCCAACCCGGCCCAGCAGCTCCTGAGCAGTCGAGATGTCCGCCACCAGCAGATCACGCATGACCGCCTTCTGCTCTGCGGGCGGCTCAAAGCGGCCCGCTAAAACCGCTTGCCGTTTCTGACCCGAGTGCCGCAGCTCAAAGGATTGCCCAACCGAAAGATCAAACCCCTGCGCACGCTCAAGGCTCATCAGCACCGCGCCCGGTTGGGTCATCAGCTGCCGGAGAACCCCCTCCTCAGCCTCATCCGGCAGATGGCTGAGCAGATCACGAAACCTGCTCTCAGCAAATGGGGCAATGCCGAGCAACCGCAGTGTCTGCCCAGCATAGGCCAGGTGTCCCTCAATAATCGGCGCACTGGCAGGGAGGCGGCCACTGCGCCGCAATTTGACATAGAGATTCTCATCCAACCCTTTTGGGCCGGCCACAATCTGGTGGGTGGCTTGCCCGGTAACCGTCTGCATCGAGAGATCAAAGGCTCGCCGGGCGCTCTCGTTGGCCAGATCCACCGCCACCACCACGGCAACACCCAGCGCAATGCCCAGAATGGAGAGTGCCATCTGCCACGGGTGCCGTCCAAGATAACGCAGGCTGGCACGCCAGAGCAGGTTCACCAGACCATCTCCCCGTCTGAGACCAAACGCCCCTGCTTCAGGCTGAAGGTTCGATCCGTCCTGGCGGCAACCACCTGACTGTGGGTCACCATAATCAGCGTACACTGCTCATCACGCACCAGCCGGTCAAGCAACTCCAATACCTGTTGACCGCTCTCAGCATCCAGGTTGCCTGTCGGCTCATCCGCCAGCACCAGGGCAGGTCGATGCACCAGGGCGCGAGCCACGGCCACCCGTTGCTGCTCTCCACCCGAGAGCTGATCCGGGTAGCTGGCCTCTCGCTGAGCAAGCCCCACCTCTTCCAACAGGGCCATGCTGCGTCGGCGGCCTTCTGCCAGATCCCAGCCGTTCAACTCCAGCGGCAGCAGCAGGTTCTCGACCACCGTCAAGGTCGGGATCAGATTAAAAAACTGGTAGATAAAGCCAATATGCCGACGCCGGAACAGGGTGCGCCCATGCTCATCCATACGGTTGATGCAACTGCCATTGATAACAACATCGCCCGCATCCGGTCGGTCGATGCCACCAATAAGATTCAGCAGTGTTGATTTGCCACAACCACTGCGCCCCAGCAGTGCAACCGCTTCACCCCGCTGGATCTCACCACAGATCCCATCCAGCACAAGCTGCTGCCGCTCACCCTGATGATAGATTCGGGTCAGGTTTTTTAGTTGTATGAACGCTGCTGCTGAGTTGTTCTCCATCGTTGATCACCCCTTCAACAGCGCCTCTTTTGCCCGATTGATCTGGGCAGCAAGGTAGTTTGACCCGCCCCGGTCTGGGTGCACCTTCTGCGCCAGACGGCGGTGGGCAGCAATAATCGCTTCACGATCCGCCCCCTCTTCAACGCCCAGAATCTTACACGCCTCTTCCGGACTCATGCGGCCACTGGATGGCGGCGCACTGCTGCTTTCATAGTCTGCCTGGGCACCACACTGGTCACGCCACCCTTCACCATGGGCATGGTTGAGATAGGCCTCCAGCAGCGCCGCCGACTCAGAATCCGCTGCAATATACTCCTGCCAGAGCGCTACCAGCTGGGATTGATCCAGCTGGCTCAGACGGAAACCGGCCAGCCGCCCGGCAATGATCTCCCCGCCCATCTCACCTGAATCATGATCGAGAAACATCCGTACAAAACGTGTCTCGACCTGTGAACGCTGGTTTGCAGCAGGTTCAGCCGAGTTTTTTCTGGCTCGGTAGTGGTAGAAGAGGCGTTGTGCCAGACCCAGCGCCCAAGGCATGCGGATCAGCCGTATCGCCACTGTCAGCAGCCCGCCAACGGCCGCACCGGCAGCCGCAAACAGCGGGTGCAGGCGTCCTGTAGCGGCCAGGATAACCAGGAAGAGAACCGCCGCACCAATGGCCACCTTTACCAGTATTTTGGAGACCTGCTCCGGCGGCGTACGCACGAACCAGCGTAGCGCCATCCAGACTCCAAAGCAGATCCCAAGAAAGAGAAGAACGCGCCCTATGCCCACAGCATCAGTCTCTGTTTAGCTGTTGCAACAGCCTGGGCGCAGCACCACCCTGGCGATGACCAAAATCCTCCAGTGCAGAGCGTCCGCCTGCGACATAGACGGCCACCGCACCCAGCAGATCTGCCAATTGGTGGGCACTGCCCGCATTGAATGGGCAGTAGGCACCGCCCGTCAGTTGTGCCATTTTTCGAAAGGCTCTCTCTGCTACAGGGTCATCCCCCTCCTGGAACAGAAACAGCGGCACACCATGCATCCCCAGCTCACCAGCCTGCTGGCAGAGCCGCTCAACAGACTCTTCAACGCAGTCACCAACAAAAACCAGTGCATTGACCTTGCGCCACTTGGTCTCGCGCAAGGCATGGGCCAATACCTGACCGATCTGGGTCATGCCACCGATGCAGCTGACCTCGCACATGCGCCGTTTTAGATCTTCCGGGTTGTGCAGCCAGGGGGTTGCCGAAAACGCCATCTGCCCCCGGTAGTAACAGAGCTGGATCTCCAGGCCGCCCAGCGCGGCTGTCTCATCAAACATGCGGTTCTGGATCTGGCAGGCGCTGCTCCAGGTGGGTTCCCGGCTGGCCGTGGCATCCATTGCAAAAATCAGCCGCCCCCGGTCAGTGGCAGGTTTAACCAGTGGGGTTTTGGCGACCCTGTCCAGAAAGTCGGCCACCGCTCTCTTGGCGGGCTGTTGTGGCTGTCTGCTCTTGATATTGCTCATAGCTACAGAAAAGAGCGGGCATCAGGATTACGGAGGGGCGTCAGCCACCCGTAATAGACATGATCCGCACCAGATTATCCGGCTGTGACTGAAATTCATGCTTTTTTGGCTTAAGCTCGATGGCATCCTGCAGTGCCTGCTTGATCTCATCATCACTTGCCCCACTGCGCATCAGGGGACGCAACTCCACGGTGTCGTGCTGTCCCAGACAGAGGTAGAGGGTGCCCTCCACCGAGAGACGGACGCGGTTGCAGGTATCGCAGAAGTGTTGCGACATGGGGGTAATGAAACCGATGCGCAGGTTGGTGCCGCGCACCCGCACATAGTCCGCTGGACCCGCCCCTTTCATCTTGGCCGGTTCCAGCTTAAAACGTTTTGCCAGATCATCCTTCACCTCCTGCAGGTCGAGGAAATAATCCGTCGCGCTCTTTCCCGTTGCACCCACCGGCATGGTCTCGATGAAGCGCAGGGTAAAGTCATGTTTGATGCAGAAGTCGACCATATCAATGATTTCGTGATCATTCAGCCCTTTCATCACCACCATATTGATTTTGATGGGGTGCAGCCCCGCCGCTTTGGCCGCCATCAGACCTTCAATAACCCTGTCTAGATCACCTTGGGTGATCTTGTAGAAGACAGCGTGGTCAAGCGAGTCGAGGCTGACATTGATGCGCCCCACACCGGCCTCTTTAAGCAGCGAGGCGTACTCTGTCAATCTTGAGGCGTTGGTGCTGAGTGAAAGATCCTCCAGCATCGGCAGGGCACCGAAACGGCGGATCATGTCGGGCAGATCCGGGCGGATCAGCGGTTCCCCACCGGTAATACGCATCTTGCTGACGCCCAGTTCTGAGAAGAGGCGCACCAGACGCTCCAGCTCATCCAGCGTCAGCCAGGATTCAGGCTGAGAGAACCCCTTGTAGCCTTTGGGGATGCAGTAGAAACAGCGGAAATCACAGCGGTCTGTTACTGAGATTCGCAAATACTCTATCTTTCGACCAAAGCCATCTCGCAACTCAAACATCAGCTTACATCCTGCAAATAGTGGTTGGGCTATGCTACAACAATATTTTCCACTCCGCAGGTAATAAATGGCTGGCTCTATTTCACTACCCCACAATGCCTCTTCCTCATGTATAATTAGCGGCTTTTGTCGGCCGGATATTGCAGAACCAGTATGCTGGAGATAACCAACCTCGCCTGCTCGCGCGGGGATCGCCAACTGTTTACAGGATTGAACTTCTCGCTGAAGCCGGGATCTCTTCTCTATGTTGAGGGGCGCAACGGCACCGGGAAAAGCACACTGCTGCGCGCAATTTGCGGGCTTTTTCTGGCCGACAGTGGTGAAATTTCGTGGCACGGTAAAAGCACCCGCTCGCTGGCTGAGGAGTACACCCAGGAGGTGCTCTACCTTGGACACCATAACGGCATTAAAGAGGATCTGACCGGGCTGGAGAATCTGCACATCTCAACCATTCTGGACGGTGATGATGTTACACAGGATCAGCTATGGGGCGCACTGAAAAAGATGGGGCTGAAGGGCTTTGAGGATCTGCCTACAAAGGTGCTCTCGCAAGGGCAGAAGCGGCGTGTAGCCCTGGCTCGGCTGCTGCTCAATAGCGCCAGACTCTGGATTCTGGATGAGCCGTTTACTGCCCTGGATGTCGCTGCCGTCGATCTGCTGCAATCCGTTATATCCAATCACATCAATAACGGCGGTATTGTTATATTGACCACGCATCAAGGGGTGGCGCTGACCTCTGGCCAGATTCAGCGGCTTGAGCTGGGCAGGAAGAAAAGCAGGCATGTTTAAGGCCTTCTGCTGCATTGTAATGCGCGACCTGACGCTGGCCATGCGCCGGCGCACAGATGTTCTGACCACGCTGTTTTTCTTTATCATCGTGGTCAGCCTGTTTCCTCTGGGCACAGGCACTGAGAAGGTGATCTTGCAGAAGATCGCCCCAGGTGTTGCCTGGGTTGCTGCCCTGCTGGCCTCAATGCTGGCGCTGGAGCGGCTGTTTGCCAGCGATTTTGCAGACGGCACCTTAGAGCAGCTGCTGCTGACACCGCAACCGCTGTTTGTTTTGGTACTGGGCAAGGTATTGGCTCACTGGCTGCTGACGGGGCTGCCGCTGGTGCTGATTGCACCACTGGTGGGTTTACAGTACTACCTGCCGAATGATGCGGTTATAACGATGATGCTGGCACTCTTGATCGGGACACCCGTTTTAAGCCTGATCGGTGCCATCGGCGCAGCCTTGACACTCGGGCTGCGTGGCGGCGGTATTCTGCTGTCACTGTTGATACTGCCGCTCTATATTCCGGTCATGATATATGGCGCAGGGGTCGTCTCTGCCAGCGCAATAGGGACTACTGACCTGCAGGCCTACTTTTCGATATTGTCAGGCTTTTTGATATTGGCACTCGTGTTGTCCCCCATAGCAACGGCTGCCGCACTGCGCATTTCCGTCGAATAGAGATGAGAGAAGATTTGTGAGTATAAACTGGTTCAAATATTCATCACCGGCAACCTTCTACCCGTTGGCGGGTAAGATGATCCCTTTCTTTGGCTGGCTAACCGCTATCCTGATGGCAGGTGGACTCTACTGGGGCTTCTTCGAGACCCCTGACAGACTCAGCGACCAAAAAGAGTACTACCGCATCATCTACATCCACGTCGGAGCCGCCTGGATGTCGATGTGGCTCTACATAATGATGGCGGCCTGGGCACTGGCCGGGTTGGTGCTTCAAACCCGCCTCTCGTTTATGATCGCAAAGGCCATTGCACCAACCGGTGCCATCGCCACCTTTCTGGCGCTCTGGACCGGCGCATTCTGGGGCGAAACCAGCTGGGGAACCTGGTGGGACTGGGATCCACGCATGACCTCAGAGCTGATTCTGCTGTTCCTCTATATGGGGTACATGGCACTTCAATCGGCCATTGATGACCCTCGTCGAGCCGATCGCGCTGCTGCGCTGCTGGCACTTGTGGGTCTGGTCTGTGTCCCCATCATCTTCTGGTCCATCAACTGCCCTGACCCCAATGAGTGCGCCGCCCTGCACCAGACATCCAACCCTGGGGGCGGCAACATGGAACCCAATATTCTGATTGCCATGCTGGTCACCGCACTGGCCTTCTGGATGTACTCCTTTGTCGCCATCCTGATGCGCGTGCGCAATATCATCCTGGAACGGGAGCGTCACACCACCTGGGTTAAAGAGCTGCTGGAGAAGAACAAATGAGTGCTATTTCCGACTTTTTCTACGCCGGAGGCTACGGATTCTATCTCTGGGCCTCGTATGGTGCTGCCATTTTTTTAATGGTCGGCGAACTGATCGCCGCCAGACAACAACATCGAACTATTCTGAAACGCCTAAGTCGAATGGCACGAATGAACGCCGCCGAGGAAGATGAATGAAACCAAGACAGAAACGCATCGTATTCGCCATCATTGCCGTTATCGCCATTGGCGTTGCTGCAAAACTGATCATTGCATCCATAGATGCAGGCTCCTCCTATTTCTACAGCCCAAAGAAGGTGCTGGCAGGTGAGGCCCCTACCGATCAAGTCTTCCGCATTGGCGGACTGGTTAAAGTCGGCTCCATGCAGCGCATTGGCAAAACGCTGACGGTCGAGTTCATCGTTACAGATGACCAGGCAGCTGAAATCACCACCCACTACACAGGCATACTCCCTGACCTGTTCAAAGAGGGACAGGGGGTGGTTGCCAGAGGAAGGTTAAGAGATGACGGCATCTTTATCGCAGAAGAGGTATTGGCGAAACACGATGAAAAATACCTGGCACCCGAGGTAAAAGAGGCGCTCGAAGAGGCACATAACGAAGCCATGAACAAGAAGGAGTACGCCCAGTGATCCCAGAAATCGGCCATTATGCACTGGTTCTATCCATGTGCCTTGCCATTGCCCAGGCGATCTTCCCGCTTATCGGCACCATGAACAACACCCCCTCCTGGGCAGCACTGGCTCGACCACTGGCCTGGGGGCAGGCACTTTTCCTGACCATAGCCCTGGGGGTTCTCACCTACGCCTTTCTGGTAGATGATTTTTCGGTTCGATACGTTGCCTCAAACTCCAATACCCTGCTTCCCACCATCTACAAGATCTCAGCCGTCTGGGGTGCGCATGAGGGGTCGCTCCTGCTATGGGCCTTTTTTCTGGGCACCTGGAGCGCCGCCATTGCGATCTTCAGCAAAGGCCTGGCACAAGAGGTGGTATCACGCGTACTCGCCGTAATGGGCATGATCAACACCGGCTTTTTATCCTTCATGCTCTTTACCTCCAACCCATTTGACCGCCTGTTCCAGATACCCGCAGAGGGGCGCGATCTCAACCCGCTGTTGCAGGATATTGGGCTGGCACTTCACCCCCCTACCCTCTACCTGGGCTACGTTGGCTTCTCCGTGGCCTTTGGCTTTGCTATCGCCGCGCTGATTGGCGGTCGGCTGGACGCCTCCTGGGCGCGCTGGTCCCGTCCCTGGACGACCGCCGCCTGGGTCTGGCTGACCCTCGGCATCACCATCGGAAGCTGGTGGGCCTACTATGAGCTTGGCTGGGGCGGCTGGTGGTTCTGGGATCCGGTTGAAAACGCGTCCCTCATGCCCTGGATTGCCGGCACCGCACTGATGCACTCACTGGCCGTAACCGAGAAACGCGGCGCATTCCGAAGCTGGACACTGATGCTTGCCATCCTGGCCTTCTCACTCTGCCTGCTGGGTACATTCCTGGTGCGCTCCGGTGTATTGACCTCGGTGCACGCCTTTGCAGCCGACCCGGATCGCGGCGCTTTCATCCTGGCCTTCCTGATCGTTGTCATCGGTGGATCGCTAGCGCTTTATGCCTGGCGCGCCCCCTCTATCTTTAGCGGCGGCCGTTTTGACCTCATCTCGCGAGAGTCATTCCTGCTGGGCAATAACCTGCTACTGACCGTATTCACCTTCCTGGTGCTGTTTGGCACCCTGGCGCCGCTGGTCTACGATGCGCTGGAGTGGGGCAAGATCTCGGTTGGGTTCCCCTGGTTCAACAAGATGTTCCTGATGGTAACCCCCTTCCTGGCGGTGTTGATCGGCTTTGGCCCACTGATGCGCTGGAAACGCACCGACCCTGTATGGCTCTTTAAAAAGCTGCGCATTGCCATGATCGTCAGCGTCATCATCGGGCTTATTGCATTCATACCCGCAATCTCTACAGGCTCCCTGCTGGTTCCTCTGGGCATGCTTCTGATGGCCTGGATCATCGCCTCGCATATCACAGCTGTCCTCGACCGCCTGAAACATAAAAAAGGGGTTGGCAGCTTCTTTGCCGATCTGGCCGGCAAAGGGCGCAGTTACTACGGCATGGTACTGGCCCATCTGGGGGTTGCGATGTTTATACTTGGCGCAACCATGGTCTCCCATCATGGCATAGAGACAGATCTGCGCATGTCCCCCGGTGAGAGTACCGAGATCAGCGGCTACCGTTTTCGGTTTGATGGTGTTAGCCATGCCCCTGGCCCTAACTACACCGCCAACCAGGGCCAGTTCACCATTTTTCAAGGCGATGAGCAGGTCGCCGTACTGAAACCACAAAAACGCACCTATTTTGCACAGGGACGCCCCATGACGGAGGCGGCTATCGACTGGGGATTCACACGCGACCTCTATGTCTCACTGGGTGAGGATCTGGGCGATGGCGACTGGAGCATGCGCCTCTACTACAAGCCTTTTGTACGCTGGGTCTGGCTTGGCGGGTTGGCCATGTCTCTCGGCGGCATCCTCTGTATCTCAGACCGCCGCTACCGAAGGAAAAAACCCAAAAAAGAGCAGTTGGCTCAAACCGATACCGCTAACACCCTGGTCACGGAGAAGAGCTGATGTCAGATCAAAGCCAAACGCCAGGCCGCATGCGTTATCTGATACCGCTATTTCTTTTTCTCATTATGGCGGGCTTTCTGTTTAAGGGGCTGTTTATGGATCCACGCCATATACCCTCGGTGTTGATCAATAAACCCGTCCCTGAGTTCAACCTGCCGACCCTGTTCGACCCTGAAAAACTCGTCAGCACAGCTGATATGAAGGGGAAGGTCTGGCTGCTCAATGTCTGGGCATCCTGGTGTGCCGCCTGCCGGGCCGAACACCAGGTACTCAATACCATAGCGGACATGGGCATCGTTGACATCATCGGACTCGACTACAAAGACGAAGAGGCTGATGGCAAAAGATGGCTGCAACAACTGGGCAACCCCTATAAAGAGGTTCTGGTCGACAAGAGTGGCCGCGTCGGTATCGACTTCGGGGTTTACGGCGTACCGGAGAGTTTCCTTATTGATGCCGAAGGGGTGATCCGTCATAAATTCACCGGCCCCCTCAACTACCCGGATATCAAAGGGGTGCTGATACCCAAACTCAACGAGATCAGGGGTGTGGAGAGATGAAAACAGTCAAAACAGTGCTCTTCATAGGGCTCTTCCTGATGTCGGGTTTTGCCGGGGCTACCGCCCTCTCCTCATTCGCCTTTGACAGCAAAGAAGAGGAGCAGGCCTTTCGTGAGCTCGCCGCCAAGATCCGTTGCCTGGTCTGCCAGAACCAGTCCCTGGCTGACTCGGATGCCGAGCTGGCCGGTGATCTGCGCAGAGAGGTCTATACCCTCTGGAAAGAGCAGAAATCAGAAGAGGAGATCGCCGAGTTTCTGGTCGCACGCTACGGTGACTTCGTGCTCTATGACCCTCCCATGAAACCCTCCACCTACATCCTCTGGTTTGGCCCATTCTTCCTGTTTCTCATTGGCTGCTACGTGCTCTCACGCGCACTGAAAAGCAAAACCGAAGATAAAGAGGTAGAGCTGACGCAAGAGGATCAGCAGCGCCTGAAATCACTGCTGAAAGATGACAACGATAACCGGGAAATAACCAAATGACTCTGTTCTGGATAACCGCAGCTGTGCTTACGGGCATGGCCATACTCTTTGTCGTACTGCCCATACTCAAATATAAAAAGGTAGAAGAAGCCAGTTCAGATGAGCTCAATATCGAAATCATCAGGCAACAACTGGCAGAACTGGATGCCGATATGGAGGCAGGTGAACTGGAGGAGGAGCAATACATCGCCTCCCGCCATGACCTGGAGAAGGCACTGCTGGCAGATCTCAATAGCGACAGCAGCGAGCAGGCAGGTGAAGCCAAATCCGGACGCTGGGCCATCTATGCCATACCGCTAGTTATTATTGCGATTGCACTGCCCACCTATTTTAAAATTGGCAGCCCGGATATCATCCCATACCTTGACAGCCCTGCCGCCACACGGCACCAAGGTGCCACCCAAGGCCATGCACAGCAGCGCCCTGCCGGACAGCCCAACACCTCAATGGAAGAGCTGGTCGTCAGTCTGGCAGAGCGGATGGAGAACGACCCAGAGAACATAGAGGGCTGGAAGATGCTGGGGCGCAGCTACGTCTCTATGGGGCGCATCCACGATGCACTGCAAACCTATGAGAGAGCACTGGATCTCGACCGCAAGGATGTTGACCTGCTGATGGGGTATGCCACAACACTGGCCATGTCCCGTGACAACCAGTTCCAGGGACGGCCTTCTGAGCTCATCGACCAGGCCTACCAGATCGCCCCACAAAACCCCAACGTACTCTGGCTAAAGGGCAATATTCACTATCAGGCAGGTGACTTTCAACAGGCCATAGTGCTTTGGGAAAAGGTAATGGCCAAGCTGCAACCGGGTAGTGAAGAGGCCATAACCGTTGGTGACTACATCAAAGATGCCCGCTCCAGACTGCCTGCCGGCACAGTAGCACCTGTAGCGTCCCCAGCCAGCACCACAGAGAGCAGCTCCAGCAAGGCCGCCGCAGCTGAGGCGATCCGTGTCATTGTCTCTCTGGATCCTGCATTACAAGAGAAGATTCAGGGTAACGAAACACTCTTCATCTTTGCCCGCCCCGTGACTGGCCCACGCGTACCGCTTGCCGTCGTTCGTAAAAAAGCCAGCGACCTGCCCGTCACACTCATCATGGATGACAGCATGGCTATGTCAGGGCAGCTTTCACTCTCAAAATACCCACAGGTCAAGGTAGAGGCCAGAATCACAAAATCTGGCAAACCATCGGCATCAAGTGGCGATCTTGAGGGTCTGGTCAGCCCGGTTGAACCCGGTCAGGCCGAGACTGTGAATCTGATTATCAATACGGTGAATCCATAACCAGGTGTAACTATTCAGCACCCTTACAAAATCGCCCATAACTGTTCAGGGGTGAGCTGAATAGTTACAACCAGATCTATATTACTGCCAAAAGCAGCTGCCTGGCCTTTTCCATGCCCTCATCCAGGCTGGCCTCTATCTCATCCCAGGTAATGGGGCCATCACCCCGACCTGCGGCCCAGTTGGCCACCACGGCACAGGCGGCATAGCTTAGCTCCAGCTCACGGGCCAGTGCGACCTCCGGCATGCCGGTCATGCCGACCAGGTCACAGCCATCGCGCTCCATGCGATTGATCTCCATGGCTGACTCCAGGCGCGGCCCCTGGGTCGCGCCATAGGTGCCGTCTGAAATAAGCTCAACCCCTGCCCGCTGACCCGCTTCAATCAGGCTGGCTCGCAGCGCTTCGCAATAGGGGTCGGTAAAGTCGATATGCACCACCCTGCCCTGTTGCCGGTCAAAGAAGGTATGTTCCCGCCCCCAGGTGTAATCAATAATCTGATGCGGAATAGCCATGCAACCTGGTGCCATATCCCGGCGGATGCCACCCACAGCCCCCATCCCTACAATCTTTTTGACCCCAGACTCTTTCAGCGCCCAGATGTTGGCTCGATAGTTGATCTGGTGCGGCGGGATGGTATGCCCTTCGCCGTGACGGGGGAGGAAGATGATCTCTTTTCCGCCGAATCTACCGAAAGCCAAAGGGGCGGAGGGTTCACCAAAAGGGGTCTGCACCGTTTTTTGCGCGGTAATCTCCAGCTCTTTTATCTGCCCAAAGCCTGAGCCACCAATGATTGCAAACTCTGCCATCTGACTATGCGCTAGCTGCCAGCCACAGCGTAGATGCCTGCCGCATTTCGCAGGTAGCCTTTGTAATCCATGCCGTAACCAAACAGGTAGCGGTCTTCGGCCTGCATGCCGACAAAATCCGCTTTGAAGCCGTTGGTTCGATTGTGCATCTTCTCTACCAGCACGGCACTCAGCACACTGCTGGCACCCTGGTTGCGGCACCCTTCGACAATGGCCGCCAAGGTGACCCCTTCGTCCAGAATATCATCCAGGATGAGCACATCCCTGCCATCCAGCAGCTCTTCAGGTGGACGCAGCCAGTGCAGCGAGCCACCCGATGTGCCATTACGGTAACGCGTGGCATGTACATAATCGGAGCGCAGTGGAAAGTTGAGACGGGTCAGCAGCTGGCCGCCCATCACCAGGCCACCATTCATCACACTCAATATGATGGGATCAGAGTCCGCAAGCCGCTGGGTAATCTCAGCTGCCATGCGATCCATAGCGGCCTCCACCTGTTCGCGGGAAAAGAGTTGATCCGCAGTCTGGAAGACCTCTTTAGCCTCTGTTGCACTGATGGTCATATCGGTTCCTGTCATTTGAAAAATAGCGTAAGGGTATCACAGGGCTATAGATCAAGGGACAGTGAAAGCGTCTCATCAAACTCACCCACCATGTGGACAGCGGCCTTCCAGCGGGGGTTGAGGCGCATCTCATCATGTGTGCTGGCCGCATGGCCATGCATGCGCATCAGCCGCATCTGCGCTACCGGGTCTTTATAGCCCTTCAGTCTCTCCAATACCTGAGCCGCACCTTTTGGGTTATTGCACACCAGCACCATATCGCAGCCTGCATCCAGCGCAGCCAGGGCACGATCACCATAATCGCCGGCGCTGTCAGCAGCAGCCATTGAGAGGTCATCACTGAAGATGGCACCCTGAAAACGAAAGCGGCCACGCAGGATCTCTTTCAGCCAATAGGGTGAGAAACCGGCCAGCTCAGGGGCAACCTGCGGGTAGATCACATGGGCAGGCATGATCGCCTCCAACCCATAACTGATCATACGGTCAAATGGGAGAAGATCCGCCATGATCTCATCCATACTGCGCCGGTCTACCGGCAGCTCATGGTGCGAATCTTCCTGCACACCACCATGCCCTGGAAAATGTTTGCCCACCGTGGCCATGCCCGCCTCATTGGCACCATGCCGCCAGGCTTGGGCCAGTTCCGCCACCACCGCCGGTCTATGGGAGAAGGCTCTGTCCCCAATCACCTGACTCAGGTCACCCCCCAGATCCAGCACCGGGGCAAAGCTGAAGTCCACCCCCACAGAGCGCAGCTCCGTGGCCATCAGCCAGCCGGTCTCATGCGTCACGTCATGGGCATGTTTTTTGTCGGTTTCATACAGCTCTCCAAACCAGGCTGCGGGGGGCAGGCGGGTAAAGCCTTCACGAAAGCGCTGGACACGCCCCCCTTCCTGGTCCACCGCAATCAACAGTGCCGGGTTGCGCAGCTCATGTATTTCAGAGATCAGCCGACACACCTGGGCAGGTGACTGAAAATTACGGCTAAACAGAATGACGCCGCCAGCAGCGGGGTGCAGCAGCATTTCACGCTCAGCTGGCGTAAGTTCAGTGCCCTCCAGATCGAGCATCAGGGATCCACGCGTCATAATGTTGTTCGCCGTAGTTTAAAAAAGCCGATTTACGCTATAGTCAAACTACATTAAACCAAAATGGATAAAAAAATGCGCCTTGCTCTATATACACTTCTCTCTATTATGCTCGTGCTGCCCTGCTACAGCTACGCTGAAGAGGATGAGCCCCCAGCGAAGCCCTCTTACTTCTCTCTTAAACCTTCTATCGTGGTCAACCTGCGCAGTGGTGGAAAATTCGCCCGTGTTGACATTCAGATCATGACGCTGGATGAGGATCAGCTTGAGAATATCAAGCTGCATGCGCCCGCGATCCGGCATGCGCTGATACTGCTGCTCTCGGATCAGGATGGCAAAAAACTCAAGGCACCTGATGGCAAAGAGGCCTTTCGCAAGGCCGCTCTCACGGCCACTCAAGGGGTCATTAAAGAGCTAACCGGCGTTGACAGCATTAATGAGCTCTATTTCACCAGCTTTTTTGTTCAGTAGTGTTGCGCTGCTCTGACCCACCTGGTCAGCAGCAGACTCCCTCCCGGATATCGACCAGCATCCCGGCCTCCACCTGCTCAAACAGTGCCAGCAGATCCCGGTTACGCATGCGGATACAGCCATGGGATCGAGGCACCCCCATCGGTTCTGAGTCCGGGCAGCCGTGGATGTAGATGTAGCGATGCAGGCTGTCGACCTGGCCACCCCGGTTGCGACCCGGCTCCAGCCCGGTCAGCCAGAGAATGCGGCAGAGCACCCAGTCACGCTGCGGATAGCTTGCCGCCAGCGCCGGGGAGTAGAGTTCGCCTGTGGCCCGTCGCCCCACAAACACCGCATGCTCCGGCTGCCCGGCACCAATCTTTATCCGGATGCGGTGCCGTCCGCGTGGGGTGCAGCCACTGCCCTCCATCTCGCCTGGGCCATTCAGGGCGCTGGAGATGGGATAGCTGCAGAGCCGCTCTCCACCCTCAAGCAATGATAACGATTGCGCTGCCAGACCTATCTGGATCTGCCTAGGAGGCTGTCCGAGAATAGGAGTCATGGTGAGGGGAGGCTGGTTTGAGTTGGGTTTTTTCATTATTTGAGGCGAATATTGAGTATATTTAACGAAAATAATGGAGGAATCTGGCCAAATCCAGCTTTTCCTCACTGTGGTTTCTATATCTCAGACAGTCTCTCATCAAACAAAAACTTGGAAGTGGGACTTTAGTCCCGCTAGAGTTACCAACGCCCTGCGGGACTAAAGTCCCACTTCCAAAGGCAAAAATTATTTGCTGTGCGACAGCGCGCCGTTTACGGGGCGGATTCTCCTAGCATTCATTTCACCCGCCGCTCCACACTGTTCACCCCATCATCCTAAAGATTATTATTCCCATAGCCGCTAAGTAACTTAGTCAATTATAAAAGCCTACATAATCCGCCTGTTTCCAAACGGTAAACTCCCTGCCCAGCAAGAGGAAGCCATGAAAAAGAACCTGCCCGTTACCGATAAAGAGGTCTCTCTTGAGCGTGACACTGTAATCCTCTCAACAACGGATGAAAAGGGAATCATCACCTACATCAACCAGGAGTTTGTGGATATTAGCGGCTTCTCTGAAGAGGAGCTGATCAATAAAAATCACAACATTGTCAGACACCCCGATATGCCACCCGCAGCCTTTGGTGATCTCTGGGAGACCATTAAAGGTGGCTCCCCCTGGATGGGGATTGTCAAGAACCGCTGCAAGAATGGTGATTACTACTGGGTCGATGCCTTTGCAACCCCCATCACCCAGAATGGCAGGATCTGCGAATACCAGTCTGTGCGTGTCCGGCCAGACCCTGAGTGTGTCAAGCGTGCAGAGAAGAGCTACCGCCAGATCAGTGATGGGAAGCGTATCACTGCCCTGAGAAAATCACTCCCGTTGCAACTCCAGGTTTCACTCATCTCTCTGGCCTCACTGCTGCCTCTGTTGGCCTTGTTGCTGCTGGTAGAGGCGCCCTCAGTCGCATTCATCGGTGGAGCGGCACTGCTTTCGGCAATAGTGGCTTTTGGCGGAACTGCACTTCTGTTGCAGCCGTTTAACAACGCTGTTGAGAAGGCAAAAGAGGTGGTGGACAACCCGCTTATGCGTTACATCTACACCGGACGCACGGATGAGATCGGCCAGCTTGAACTCGCACTCAAAATGACCCGCTCAGAGCAGGATGCTGTAGTCGGCAGGATGACTGACATCCTGGAGAATCTGGGGCAGGCCTCCAGCTGTACAGCGGCCATTGCCGAGCAGACCAGCCAGGGCATGAACAACCAGAAAGAGAAGCTCACCACCGTCGTATCAGCCATGACGGAGATGTCAGCCACTGTACAGGATGTGGCAAACAACACCTCAGAGGCCGCAGCAGCCGCCAGGCAAGGCAAGGAGCAGGCCATTATAGGGCGAGATGAGGTAACCGCATTGATGGAGTCCATCAGGGAGATGGCCGCTGAAACGAAGCAGGCGGCCAAAGTGGTTGATCGACTGAGTGATTCCAGTAAAAGCATCGGCA
>JALSJZ010000020.1 GCA_026989135.1 Sedimenticola sp.
CATCAGCCTCGAACTCCTGTCTGCGCATCAGCCAGCTGGAGAGCGGCTGGAGGAACTGGGTGAAGACGGGGGTGACCATCAAAAAGAGGAGCAGGGCAGCGGCATCAGAGGCCTGTTGCATGCCCAGGGCGCTATAAAACCAATCTTGCTGGGATAGCCATCCGAGCAGTGCCAGCCCAATCAGTGAGGTGAGCGACATGGTCAGCATCCGTTTCAGGACATGCTTGCGTTTGAAATGCCCCAGTTCGTGCGCCAGCACCGCCTCCATCTCATCTGCGGAGAGGCTCTCCAGCAGGGTGTCAAAAAAGACAATGCGCTTGCTTTTGCCCAGGCCGGTAAAATAGGCATTGCCATGGCTTGAGCGCTGAGAGCCATCCATCACAAAAATACCACTGCTGGAGAAGCCGCAGCGGGTGAGCAGCTGCTGGATGCGCTCTTGCAGCTCGACATCGGCAAGCGGCTCAAATTTGTTGAATAGTGGTGCAATAAAGGTGGGATAGGCCCAGGTTATAAGCAGCGTAAAGGTGATCCAGACGGCCCATGCGGCAAGCCACCAGAGCGCACCCATGCTGCCCATGATCCACAACAGTATCCAGATCAGCGGGAGGCCGATAAGAAGCATCAGGCCGGTCTGGGTGAGCAGGTCGGCAATAAAACGCCGGGGCGTGGTGCGATTGAAGCCAAAGCGTGTTTCAAGGCTAAATGTCCGCCAGGCACTAACCGGGATATCCAATAGCCCCATAATAAAAAATGCGGAGAGGATGAAGGCGGTGCCTGCTGATAGGGTGCTCAGTCCGCTGCTGCCCCAGGTTTGATGCAGCCAGTTTAATCCGCCCCCCAGTGTCCAGAACAGCAGCAGCAGAGCGCCTGATAGCAGCTCAAAGCCTGCTGCTTTAACCCGTGCCACTGTGTAGCGGGCGGCCTTTTGGTGCTCATCCAGCGAGATGGCATCAGCAAAGGCTGCTGGTACCTGATCCTGATGTGCAGAGACATGCTGCCTGTGTCGCCAGAGCAGCCAGGCCTGAATCAGGAGTCCAAGACCCAGTGCCAATAGAAAAAGTTGGGTAAAAAGATGCATGGGCGAAGGATACAGGTTAGGTCTAAAACAGTACACAGCTTCGCTTTCGATAAGAAAATATGGAGAGCGGTTTGACTCTGCTAAACTGCGGAGCAACTTTGTTTAGTAAGGGGCAGTAGATGGCACAGGATTCAAACAACCTGGTCTGGATCGATCTGGAGATGACGGGTCTGGATACCGAAAATGATCTGATTATTGAGATTGCAACCATCGTCACCGATGCCAATCTGAATATCCTGGCCGAGGGGCCAATGATTGCCATTCACCAATCAGATAGCGTATTGGCGGGCATGGATGAGTGGAACCAGCGACAGCATGGCCATTCGGGGCTGATCGAGCGGGTACGTGCCAGCCAGTATGATGAAGCAGCGGCAGAGGCTGAGACGCTGGCCTTTCTGGAGAAGTATCTGCCAGCGGGTAAATCTCCAATGTGTGGCAACAGCATCTGCCAGGATCGACGCTTTATGGCGCGCTGCATGCCCAAGCTGGAGGCGTGGTTTCACTACCGCAATCTGGATGTCAGCACCCTCAAGGAGCTGGCCAATCGCTGGTCACCGGATATGGCGAAGGGGTTCAAAAAAGAGTCCAAACATCTGGCGCTGGATGATATCAAAGACTCCATCGATGAGCTTGTCTACTATCGTGAACACTTTTTGCGGTTACCAGATTAGTTTGAATGCTGCTTTAGCCCCCAGGCGACATGCTCGCGTACCAATGCTGATTCGTGATCTGCCCTGGATTGCAGGGCGGCAACCACCTCATCGGAGGCTGGTGCATTGCCCAGTGCCACGGCAATATTTCGCAGCCAGCAGTGGTGGCCGATACGGCGGATGGCTGAGCCTGCCATACGGTTTAGAAACTCCTCCTCTGTCCAGACGAACAGGTCTGCCAGCTGGGCGCTATCAAGCCCCTGTCGGGGCATAAAGTCAGGTTCGCAGCTTTTTGCCGCATGTTGGTTCCAGGGGCAGACCAGCTGGCAATCATCACAACCAAAGATGCGGTTCCCAATCAGTGGGCGCAGCTCAACAGGTATTGAATCCCGCAGGGTGTTGGTTAGATACGAGATGCAGCGCCGGGCATCCAGTTTATAGGGTGCAATGATGGCTTGAGTGGGGCAGAGGTCGATGCAGCGGCGACAACTGCCGCAGTGATCATCTGCCGCATCATCAACAGGTAGCGGCAGGTTGGTAAACAGCTCTCCGAAGAAGAAGAACGACCCGGCATCACGGTTGACCACGATACAGTGCTTGCCAATCCAGCCGTGCCCTGCCTGGGCGGCAATGGGCTTCTCCATCACCGGTGCGGTATCGACAAAGGCTCTTGAGTCAAAATCTCCAATTTCGTCCCGGATTCTATCCGCCAGTTTGGCCAGCCGTGAGCGGATGAGCTTGTGGTAATCACGCCCCAGCGCATAGCGTGAGATATAGGCGCTGTTTGGGTTGGTCAGTGTCTGCAGTGGGTCGCTATCAATATCTGCCAGATAATTCATACGAACCGAGATAATGCGTTGTGTGCCGGGGATCAGCTCCTGTGGGCGGCTTCGCAGCTGGCCATGCTCGGCCATGTAGGCCATCTTGCCGTGCAGCCCCTGATTCAGCCATGTCATTAAACGTGGTTCGGCTGAACCGAGGTGGGTGTTGGTAATGCGGGCCTCCTGAAAACCGAACTCTATTGCCCACTGTTTAATCTTTTGGGCGAGGATGCTGTAGTCTTGAGGGGGGCGGCAAGTCATTGAAGGCGGGAATATAGCATTTTCAATAATCGTCGTGCTCTTTCCTCCAGTATCTGGAATTAAAAAAGTTCAATACCGCCATCTTCCACCGCTGCTGGCGCATCGGCCTGCTTGCTTATGGTCTCGTAAGAGATCACCTGGTTTCGACCGTGATCCTTGGCGTAGTAGAGTGCTTGGTCTGCCCGGTCGATAAGTGTGCTGGGAAGCATGCCGTCCTGCAGGCAGACATAGCCTGTAGAGGCTGTTAACCGGCCAATCTGAGGGAAAACATGCTGCTCAACAGTGTGTCTGAATCGCTCTAGAGCGCAGGCTGCCCCCTCCTTGTCGCAACAGTTGAGTATGACCACGAACTCCTCTCCGCCATAACGGAACAGCAGGTCAGTGCAGCGAAAGCTCTTCTCCATCAGCCTGGAAAAGACGAGCAGAACCTCATCGCCAATCAGATGCCCATGCTCGTCATTGACCTTCTTGAAGTGGTCAACGTCGAGAATGGCCAGCCAGGATGAACCCTTGCCTCTCCCCTCCTGCAGGGCTTGTTTGCGGTAGTACGAGATGATCTGGGTCAGCTTATGATCAAAGGTCTGGCGGTTGAGCAGCCCGGTCAGCTGATCCCTCTCTTTTTCATCCAGAGTCAGCAGCAGATTGCCGTAGATGCTGAGCAGGTTATGGATGATGACCCAGTTATCGGGGTCGATCAGCTCTGCCTCTAGCAGCAGCACCCTCATCTGGCCGTTTGCTCCAGGAATTGGCAACATGATCTGCTGATGCTGTTTTGTGCCTTCTTGGCCAGAGGCGGCATTCTGGATGCAGTGATTCAGGTCTGCAAAATCGGTGAAAGGTTTGGGACTCGCCATGTCATTCATGAGTTCACGGACAATGAGTTTGTCCGTGGGAACGCCGGAATAATCCTTGCAGCCATCAGCACAGTGAACCTCAAAGACCCTCGCAACAAGCATGCCTGGAACAATCGTCTGGAGCTGCCCAAGGAAGAGGGCTGTCAGCGACATATGATCCCGCTGGGCGGTCATCTCAATTGCCAGCTCCAGGCCTGACAGTGTGTGATGGTTTGGTTGAGAAGAGTCGGGCTTGTCCATACTTGATACTATAGCGACACTGTTGGAATGAACATTAGTTTATGTTTCCATAAATCACAACCAACCCTGGTTCCTGAGCTTGACTTGGCATTGGACATGGGCGCTTGCAATCAAGTAGAATTCGGCAGCTTCGCGACGGACTTTTGTCTTGTTGCATCCAGATTAATCTTGCAAGCGGGGCGGGTTCACTGAATCCATCCCGTTTTTTATGCCTGCTCCGGAGTGTTTCTTGAGAAAACCTGCGCTTTTGGTCCTTGAGGATGGCGCCCTTTTTCGGGGGGAGTCCATCGGTGTTGACGGTCAGACAGTGGGAGAGGTGGTATTCAATACCGCTATCACCGGCTATCAGGAGATTCTGACCGATCCCTCCTACTGTCGTCAGATTGTCACCCTGACCTATCCCCATATCGGAAATACCGGCACCAATGATGAGGATGAGGAGTCTCCACGCATTGATGCGGCCGGGTTGGTCATTCGTGATCTGCCGCTGCTTGCCAGCAACTGGCGCAACCAGCTGCCACTGGATGAGTATCTGCAGCAGCGAGGGGTCGTCGCCATTGCCGGTATAGATACCCGCCGCCTGACCCGTATCCTGCGTGAGAAAGGGGCGCAGAGTGGCTGCATCCTGGCAGGTGACAACATCGACGAATCAGCAGCTTTAGCTGCTGCCAAGGCCTTCTCTGGCCTTAAAGGGCTGGATCTGGCTAAAGAGGTAACGGTCGATGCGTCCTACCCCTGGAGCCAGGGTTCCTGGTCTCTGGAAGAGGGGCTGCCGGCCGATGCCCAGGCGCTTGCGCACCATGTCGTGGCCTATGACTTTGGCGTAAAACGCAATATCCTGCGCATGCTGGTTGACCGGGGGTGCCGCCTGACGGTTGTCCCGGCTCAGACACCGGCGGCTGAGGTGCTGGCGCTGAAGCCGGATGGCGTTTTTCTCTCCAATGGCCCGGGTGATCCAGAGCCTTGTGACTATGCCATTGCTGCAATCAAAGAGATCGTTGAGAGCGGTGTGCCGACCTTTGGTATCTGCCTTGGCCACCAGCTGCTGGGGCTGGCCAGCGGTGCAAAGACGATCAAGATGAAGTTTGGCCACCATGGTGCAAACCACCCGGTGCAGGATCTTGCCACGCAGGCCGTCATGATCAGCAGCCAGAATCATGGTTTTGCAGTTGATGAGAAGAGCCTGCCTGCTACCCTCAAAGCCACACACCGCTCCCTGTTTGATGGCTCGCTACAGGGGATACATCGCACCGATCGCCCCGCTTTTGGTTTTCAAGGGCACCCAGAGGCAAGCCCAGGCCCACATGATGTGGCGCCTGTCTTCGACCATTTCATAGAATTGATAGCGCAGCATTGCACAGCGGATTAACCAGACACTATTCCACATGCCAAAACGTACAGACATCCAAAGTATCCTGATTATTGGTGCAGGCCCTATCGTTATCGGTCAGGCCTGTGAGTTCGATTACTCCGGCGCTCAGGCCTGCAAGGCGCTGAGAGAGGAGGGGTACCGGGTCATCCTGGTCAACTCCAATCCCGCTACCATCATGACCGACCCGGAGATGGCAGATGCGACCTACATAGAACCCATTACCTGGCGGACGGTGGCGCGCATCATTGAGAAAGAGCGCCCGGATGCACTGCTGCCTACCATGGGCGGGCAGACCGCCCTCAACTGTGCGCTGGATCTGGAACGTCACGGTGTACTTGAGAAGTTTGATGTAGAGATGATCGGTGCCTCCCGTGAGGCGATCGACAAAGCCGAAGATCGTGACCTGTTCCGTCAGGCAATGACCAGGATTGGCCTGGCAATGCCACGCTCAGCCATCGCCCACAGTATTGAAGAGGCGCGACAGGTTCAGGCGGGCATTGGGTTTCCAACCATTATTCGTCCCTCTTTTACCATGGGTGGCAGCGGTGGCGGCATCGCCTACAACAAGGATGAGTTTGATGAGATCTGCGCCCGTGGGCTGGATCTCTCGCCTACCACCGAGCTGCTGATCGAGGAGTCGGTGCTGGGGTGGAAAGAGTATGAGATGGAGGTGGTGCGTGATCACAAGGATAACTGCATCATCATCTGCTCCATCGAGAACTTTGATGCAATGGGGGTGCACACGGGTGACTCCATCACGGTTGCCCCGGCTCAGACGCTGACCGACAAAGAGTATCAGATCATGCGTAACGCCTCGTTACAGGTGTTGCGAGAGATTGGTGTAGACACGGGTGGCTCCAACGTGCAGTTTGGGATCAACCCCAAGGATGGCCGCATGGTCATCATCGAGATGAACCCACGGGTCTCCCGCTCCTCTGCGCTGGCATCCAAGGCTACCGGCTTCCCGATTGCCAAGGTGGCAGCCAAGCTGGCCGTGGGCTTCACGCTGGATGAGCTGAGCAACGAGATCACTGGCGGTGCCACACCGGCCTCTTTTGAGCCGACAATAGATTATGTCGTCACCAAGATCCCCCGTTTTGCCTTTGAAAAATTCCCTACAGCGGATGCCCGCCTGACCACCCAGATGAAATCGGTGGGTGAAGTGATGGCCATTGGTCGTACCTTTCAGGAGTCGATGCAGAAGGCGCTACGTGGATTGGAAACCGGCAAACATGGGTTTTGTGAAGTGGTGGATCTGGATTCAGAGAGTGCCCAGGAGATCATCCGGGATGAGCTGTGCCAGCCGGGGCCGGAGCGGCTCTGGTACATCGCCGATGCCTTTCGTGCGGGTATGTCACTGGAGAAGATCTTTGGTTACAGCCATGTGGATCCCTGGTTTCTGGTGCAGATCGAAGAGCTGGTAACGATTGAGGCAGAGGTGAAGGCGCAGGGGTTCACTGCGCTGAACCGGGAACGGCTCCTCTACCTGAAGCGCAAAGGCTTCTCAGATAAACGACTGTCGGTGTTAACCGGGGTAGAAGAGGACGAGCTGAGAAAGCAGCGCCACGCCCAGGGGGTTCGCCCGGTATTCAAACGTGTCGACTCCTGTGCGGCCGAGTTTGCAGCAACCACAGCCTATATGTACTCCACCTATGAAGAGGAGTGTGAGGCGGCACCTACGGATCGCAAAAAGATCATGGTGCTGGGTGGCGGCCCCAACCGTATCGGCCAGGGGATCGAGTTTGACTACTGCTGTGTACACGCCGCCTTTGCCATGCGCGAAGATGGCTATGAGACCATCATGGTCAACTGCAACCCAGAGACCGTCTCGACCGATTACGATACCGCTGACCGCCTCTTTTTTGAGCCGCTGACGCTGGAGGATGTGCTGGAGATCATCCACATTGAACAGCCGGTTGGCGTCATCGTGCAGTATGGCGGGCAGACCCCGCTCAAGCTGGCGGAGGATCTGGAGGCGGCCGGTGCGCCCATTATTGGAACCAGCCCGGACTCCATCGACCTGGCAGAAGATCGCGAGCGTTTTCAGCATATGATCCAGAAACTGGGTCTGCTGCAACCCCCCAACCGCACCGCGCGGGAGCCGGAAGAGGCGGTGCTGCTGGCGCGGGAGATCGGCTACCCACTGGTGGTCAGACCCTCATACGTGCTGGGTGGCCGTGCGATGGAGATCGTCTTTGATGAGGCAGATCTGCGCCGTTATATGCGCGAGGCGGTTCGTGTCTCCAATGACTCCCCGGTGCTGCTGGATCGCTTTCTGGATGATGCCATTGAGGTCGATGTCGATGCCATCTGTGATGGCAAAGATGTGCTGATTGGCGGCATCATGGAGCATATTGAACAGGCCGGAGTCCATTCGGGTGATTCAGCCTGCTCTCTGCCACCTTATACGCTATCGGATGAGTTGCAGGATCGTATGCGGGAACAGATCCGCCAGATGGCGCTGGAGCTGAAGGTGGTGGGGCTGATGAATACCCAGTTCGCGATCAAGGGTGATGACATCTATATCCTGGAGGTCAATCCCCGCGCCTCGCGCACTGTACCCTTTGTATCAAAGGCGACAGGTGTGCCGCTGGCCAAGGTGGCGGCACGCTGCATGGCAGGTCGCACCCTGGCAGAGCAGGGCGTCACCAAAGAGGTTGTTCCTGAATACTATTTTGTTAAAGAGGCGGTTTTTCCGTTTGTAAAGTTCCCTGGTGTCGACAGCGTACTAAGCCCGGAGATGAAGTCCACGGGTGAGGTGATGGGCGTTGGACGAACCTTTGGTGAGGCCTATGCCAAGTCACTGGAGGGGGCAGGTGACACGCTGCCACAGTCAGGCAGGGCGCTGCTAAGCGTGCGGGATGCCGATAAAGAGCGTATTGTGAAGGTTGCCAGGTCGTTGAAAGAACAGGGTTTTGATCTTATTGGCACCGCTGGGACAACCCAGGTGGTGCGGGCTGCAGGCATTGATTGCGAGCTGGTCAATAAAGTAGGCGAAGGGCGGCCGCACGTTGTAGATATGATCAAAAACGATCAATTTGACTTGATTATCAATACCACCGAGGGCAAAAAGGCGCTGGAAGACTCCGCCTCCATCAGGGGTGCCGCTTTGCAGCGCAAGGTGAGCTACACCACAACCATCGCAGGCGCAGAGGCCAGTTGCCTGGCGCTGAAAGAGCTTGAATCTGCGGGTGTCAATCGTCTGCAGGATTTCTACTAACCCCGCACCGTCTTGAGGTTCTGCGCTATCAGAACAGGACACTATTGAGGATATAACACAATGAGTAAGGTACCACTCACTGTACGTGGCGCAGAGGCGCTGCGTAATGAGCTCACAAAGCTGAAGTCAGTTGCCCGCCCCAAGGTGATTCAAGCAATTGCCGAGGCGCGTGCCCACGGTGATCTGAAAGAGAACGCCGAGTACCACGCGGCCAGAGAGGAGCAGGGATTTATAGAGGGGCGCATCAAGGATATTGAGGGCAAACTCTCGCATGCGCAGATCATAGATGTCACCCTGCTGAATGCTGGCGGCAAGGTGGTATTTGGTGCAACGGTTTATGTCTCGGATGAGAATACAGGTGAAGAGTTTACCTATCAGATCGTCGGAGAGGATGAGGCGGATATCAAGGCAGGCCGCATCTCTGTCACCTCACCGATTGCGCGTTCGCTCATTGGGAAATCAGAGGGTGATATCGCCTCATTTCAGGCCCCCGGTGGCGTCAGGGAGCTTGAGGTGCTGGAGATACGCTACGTGTGAGCAGGCGCAGTAAAAGCAGCCGCCAGTGGCTGGACCGCCATTTTAAGGATGAGTATGTCAAAAAGGCTCAGCAAGAGGGGTATCGCTCCCGCGCGGCCTACAAGCTGCTAGAGATTCAGGAGCGTGACAGGCTCTTTAAGCCGGGGCAGACCGTGGTTGATCTTGGCGCTGCCCCAGGCGGTTGGAGCCAGATTGCCAAGCGGTTTGTCGGTACTAAAGGTCGCGTGATTGCACTGGATATTCTTGAGATGGAACCCCTGCCGGGTATTGAGTTCATACAGGGAGACTTCCGCGAAGATGAACCGCTGCAGGCATTGACCCAAACGCTGGAGGGTTGCCTGGTTGATCTTGTGATCTCCGATATGGCACCCAACGTCAGTGGTATGGCCGTGGTGGATCAGCCACGCGCCATCTACCTGTGTGAATTGGCGCTGGATTTTGCAAAACAGGTGCTCCGGCCTGGTGGCGCCCTGGTGGTGAAGATTTTTCAGGGAGAGGGCTATGACGACTATTTCAGAGAGCTGCGCAGCAGCTTTAAAAAGGTGGTCACCCGAAAACCAGATGCCTCCAGATCCAAAAGCCGCGAGGTCTATCTGGTCGCACAGAACCTTAATATATAGTAGTGTTAACTAACATTTAGCAAAAAATCGGGCGGATTGCCGAGGTCATGGTGCCTCTGTAATCAGGAAAAATGAGGGTATCCTTTTGAATGATATGGTAAAAAATCTGGTTCTATGGGTGGTTATCGCAATCGTCCTGATGTCGGTCTTCAATAATTTCACACCAGAGAAGGCCGTGGCACTGCCTATGCCCTACTCTGAGTTTATTGAAGAGGTAAATCGCGGAACCATCAGCGAAGTGGTCATCAATGGCCGCCAGATTGAAGGGGTTGACACCAGTGGGGCGGCGTTTACAACCTACACTCCTGAAGATGAAGGGCTTATTGGCGATCTGCTTAACAGCGGTGTAAAGATCATTGCCAAGCCGCCAGAGCCGCCTTCACTCCTGATGTCTATCCTGATCAACTGGTTCCCTCTCTTTATCCTGATCGGGCTGTGGATCTTCTTCATGCGCCAGATGCAGGGTGGCGCAGGTGGCCGGGGGGCGATGTCCTTTGGCAAAAGCCGTGCCCGTTTGCTGAGTGAAGATCAGATCAAGGTGACATTCAGTGATGTTGCAGGTGTTGAGGAGGCCAAAGACGAGGTCTCCGAGATGGTTGATTTTCTCAAGGATCCTTCAAAATTCCAGAAACTGGGCGGCAAGATTCCGCGTGGTGTACTGATGGTAGGCTCGCCAGGCACGGGTAAAACCCTGCTAGCCAAGGCCATTGCAGGTGAAGCCAAGGTGCCGTTCTTTACCATCTCAGGCTCAGATTTTGTCGAGATGTTTGTCGGTGTGGGTGCTTCGCGTGTGCGTGATATGTTTCAAGAGGCCAAGAAACATGCCCCCTGCATCATCTTTATCGATGAGATTGACGCGGTTGGCAGACACCGTGGTGCCGGCCTGGGTGGTGGGCACGATGAGCGTGAGCAGACCCTGAACCAACTGCTGGTTGAGATGGATGGCTTTGAGGGCAACGAGGGCGTGATCGTCATTGCCGCCACCAACCGCCCGGATGTGCTGGATCCAGCACTGTTGCGTCCAGGTCGTTTTGATCGCCAGGTGGTGGTTCCACTGCCAGATATTCGTGGTCGCGAGCAGATTCTAAAGGTTCACATGCGTAAGGTGCCGATGGCTGAAGACGCCAAGGCTTCGCTGATCGCCCGAGGCACCCCAGGGTTCTCCGGGGCGGATCTTGCCAACCTGGTCAATGAGGCTGCGCTGTTTGCTGCACGAGCCGATAAGCGCGAAGTGGATATGGAAGATCTGGAGAAGGCCAAGGACAAAATCATGATGGGCGCGGAACGCCGCTCCATGGTGATGAGTGACGATGAAAAGAAGCTGACCGCCTATCACGAAGCAGGGCATGCCATTATCGGGCGTCTGGTGCCACGGCATGATCCCGTCTACAAGGTGAGCATTATCCCTCGCGGGCGTGCCTTGGGTGTCACCCTGTTCCTGCCAGAAGAGGATCGCTACAGCATGAGCAGAGAGCAGCTGGAGAGCCAGATCTCGAGCCTGTTTGGCGGGCGAATTGCCGAAGAGCTGATCTTTGGCCCGGAGAGTGTCACCACGGGGGCATCCAACGATATCAAGCGTGCCACAGAGATTGCGCGCAATATGGTGACCAAATGGGGACTCTCTGAAAAACTTGGGCCGCTCATGTATAGCGAAGATGAGGAGGAGGTATTTCTCGGCCGTTCAGTGACCCAGCATAAAAATATATCCGATGACACGGCGCACATCATTGACAGTGAGATACGGGTCTTTATCGACCGTAACTACCAGCGTGCGCATACCATGCTGACGGAGCGTGTTGATATACTCCATGCGATGGCGGATGCACTGATCAAATATGAGACCATAGATGCGGATCAGATTGATGACATTATGAATGGAAGGCCTCCGCGTCCACCGGCTGACTGGGATGAGTCAGAGCCAAAATCCGGCGGTACCGGGGAGGCGACTGTTGAGGATGAGCCAAAAGGTGAGCAAAGCGAAGATACGATAGGCGGCCCTGCGAGCCAGCACTAAAGGCTTGAGCTGTGTTTGTGGTTGACTGCGCAGGCAGGCTGCTCGATCTCTCCCTGCCCAGAGTAATGGGCATTCTTAATATCACCCCCGACTCCTTTTCGGACGGGGGTGATTTTTTATCTGTCGATTCAGCGATAGGGCAGGCTCATCGAATGGTGGAGGAGGGTGCTGCCATCATTGATGTGGGGGGGGAATCAACCCGCCCAGGTGCCCCGCCAGTCTCAGAGGCAGAAGAGCTGGATCGTGTGATACCGGTTATTGAAGGCATTGCATCTGATCTTCCCGTACCCGTCTCGATTGATACCAGCAAACCAAATGTAATGCGGGCGGCGGTTGCCGCAGGTGCTGGGCTGATTAATGATGTCATGGCATTGCAGGCTCCGGGGGCGATGGAAGCTGCGGCAGATCTGAATGTACCAGTCTGTCTGATGCACATGCAGGGAGAGCCACGCACAATGCAGCAGAACCCCTGCTATGCGGATGTCGTATCAGAGGTGAAAGCATTTTTGGTACAGCGGGTTGATTGCTGTATCTCAGCGGGGATTCCCCGCAGCCATTTGCTGGCCGATCCCGGTTTTGGGTTTGGCAAGACACTGGATCATAATCTGGCACTGCTGCGGGATCTGCAACAGATAACGGAGCTGGGTCTGCCGCTGCTGGTTGGTCTCTCACGAAAATCGATGATAGGTGCGTTACTGGACGAGCCTGTCGATAATCGCATGTATGGTGGGCTGGCAGCCGCCGTGCTGGCGGTTGAGCGTGGCGCGCGCATTATCAGAACCCACGATGTCAAGCCAACAGTTGATGCTTTGGCTGTTTCGACCGCAGTAATAAATAACAAGATGAGGTGCTTGCGAAATCCCTGAGACTGCTCCTGGCACCAAAAGTAGGCGCTTTAGGCGAGGCGAAAATTGGTGAAAAAGCGGAGTTTACACGCGGTAAATGAGCATTTTGAGCCGATTTTTAACGCTGCCAGGGGCTGTCCCAGGGGGGTTGCAAGTGCCTCAGATGGGGCAGGTTTCCTGCCAATAGTTGAGGAGGATGGAGTGGAACGAAAATATTTTGGAACCGATGGTATTCGCGGACAGGTTGGAAAGGGGCACATCACCCCCGATTTTGTGCTGAAGCTGGGTTGGGCCGCTGGCCGCGTGCTGGGCAAAGGCAACAATAGCAGCGTTTTGATCGGCAAGGATACCCGCATATCTGGCTACATGTTTGAGTCAGCTTTAGAAGCCGGGTTGGTGGCGGCCGGAGTCAATACCCGCCTGCTTGGCCCGATGCCAACCCCTGGCATTGCCTACCTCACCCGCACCCTGCATGCGCAAGCCGGCATCGTGATCAGCGCCTCCCACAACCCACATCAGGATAATGGCATCAAGTTTTTCTCTGCCCAGGGGCGGAAGTTACCGGATGAAGTGGAGCTGGCCATTGAACATGAGCTATCCAGTAAAATGGTTACGGTTGGCTCTGAAAACCTGGGTAAAGCAGACAGGGTGAGTGATGCTGCTGGTCGTTATATTGAATTTTGTAAAAGCACCATCCCATCCACAATGGATTTCAGCGGCTTAAAGATCGTGGTTGACTGTGCCAATGGCGCAACCTACCACATTGCCCCCTATGTCTTTGACGAACTGGGTGCCGAGGTGATTAGCATTGGCACAGAACCCAACGGGGTAAACATCAATGCGGGCGTAGGGTCGACCAGCCCCGAGCTGCTGGTAGAGACGGTACTCAAGACCGGCGCGGATCTTGGTGTTGGCCTTGATGGCGATGGCGATCGGCTCATTATGGTCGATGAGCGGGGCAATATCCTTGATGGCGATGATCTGCTCTATATTATCGCCCAGTCGCGGCAAAAAAATGGCGGGCTGAATGGCTCAGTGGTCGGCACTGTGATGTCGAACCTTGGGCTTGAACTGGCACTGAAAGAGTGCGGAATAGGGTTTGAGCGCGTCAGCGTAGGTGATCGCCATATCCTGGAGCGGCTGCAAGAGAAAGATTGGGCCATCGGTGGCGAGCCATCGGGGCATATCATCTGCCTGGATCGCACCACCACCGGTGACGGCATCATATCAGCACTGCAGATACTGGCCGAGGTGCATAAAAGCGGAAGGCTGCTGCGTGAGCTTGGAGCCGATGTTGAGAAGTGCCCACAGGTGCTGGTCAATGTCCGGGTGGAGGAGAGCGGCAATATTATGGCGCTGCCAGCACTGAAAGAGGCCGTAATAGCCGTTGAGGTTGAGCTGAGTGGGCAAGGTCGTGTGCTGCTGCGTCCATCCGGTACCGAGCCGCTGATTCGCGTTATGGTGGAAGGGCGCAATGCGCAGCAGGTTTCCCGTTTGGCCGACCAGCTGGCCGACCGGGTGAAAGAATTGGTTGGATAAGGTGAATTCCACATTGATTTTGAGCGCATTGGCCGGTAAGCTAGCGCGCTCTTTTTCCATTGAGAGAGAAAGTATATGCGCCAACCATTAGTCGCTGGAAACTGGAAAATGAACAGCTCTTTGGCAGGCGCCAGGGGGCTGCTGGCAGGGATCAAAGCAGGGATAGCAGAGGTGGATCGTGCAGAAGTGGCGGTTTGTCCGCCCTATATCCTCATTCCAGAGGTGCAGGCGCAACTAACTGGCTCGCCCATTGCCTGGGGTGGGCAGAACCTCTCAACGGAGACAGGCGGGGCCTTTACCGGCGAGATATCCGCAGCCATGCTGCTGGATTTTGGCTGTAAATACGTCCTGGTTGGCCACTCAGAGCGGCGTACACTCTACGGCGAGGACAACGCGCTGGTGGCAAAGAAGTTTGCCACGGCAAGGGAGGCCGGGCTTATCCCGATCCTCTGTATAGGCGAGACGCTTGAAGAGCGGCAGCAGGGGGTCACGGAGAAGACTGTCGGCGACCAGCTGGCTGCGGTGATTGACCGGGAAGGCGTGGCGGCCTTGGGCGACGCGGTTGTAGCCTACGAACCGGTCTGGGCCATTGGGACAGGGATGACGGCGTCGCCAGAACAGGCGCAAGCGGTACACGCCTTCATTCGTGCCCAGGTGGCGCAACGTGATGCCGGGGTTGCTGAGGGTCTGCGCATCCTCTACGGTGGCAGCATGAAACCGGGGAATGCAGCAGAGTTGATGGCGCAGAGCGATATTGATGGTGGCCTGATTGGTGGAGCAGCCCTGAAGGCAGATGACTTCCTGGCAATCTGCAAGGCCGCAAATTAGTTTTTATTGAAATTTACTGGGATTACGCATGCAAACAATTTTGGTTGCTATCCATCTTTTACTGGCTATCGGTTTGATTGGGCTGGTTTTAATACAGCATGGCAAGGGTGCCGACGCAGGTGCTGCCTTTGGAAGTGGCGCATCATCGACGGTATTTGGCTCGCAGGGGTCAGGGTCATTCCTCACTCGCAGTACCGCTGTTTTGGCAACGCTCTTTTTTGCCACCAGCCTGGCGCTCGCCTACTTTGCAATGCAGGGCACGGAGCAGCCAAGCCTGATGGGGGGCGATGCTGTTCCCGTCATACAGGAGGTGCCAGTGCCGGTCAGCGAGGTGCCTGCTATCCCTGAAATTCCAGTTGAACGCGCGGGCGGAAGCGAGCTCCCGGTTGTCCCAGAGAAATAGCGGTTGCCTGCGGATTGGCTTTAGTGCTTTATAGTCGCAGCAAATAGAATTGCCGATGTGGTGAAATTGGTAGACACGCCGTCTTGAGGGGGCGGTGGCGCAAGCCGTGCCGGTTCAAGTCCGGCCATCGGCACCAATGATTAAAATCGGTATCGCTGATTGCAGTGATACCGGTTTTTTTACACGCAAAAAAAGATAACCCGTTGATTGTAAAGGTGTTTGTCTTAAACCTTTTGCTTGACATGAATTGTCATCATGCACTAGACTGCGTGCCTTGTTGAATTAGATCGGGAATCTAAAGATTCAAATAACCCGATTGGGGAGGGCTAAAAAGCAATGCTCGAAAATTATCTGCCCGTACTGGTTTTCATGATTCTGGGTGCCGTGATCGGCATAGTCATGGTGGGTCTTGGGTTTGTCCTTGGCACAAGAAAACCAGACGATGAAAAAGAATCTCCCTACGAGTGCGGCTTTGAGGCCTTTGAAGATGCGCGCATAAAGTTTGATGTGCGTTACTATCTGGTCGCTATCCTCTTTATTATTTTTGATCTGGAAATTGCCTTTTTCTTTCCCTGGGCCGTCGTGCTCGATGAGATCGGCATGGTTGGCTATCTTGTAATGATGTTGTTCCTGGCGGTTCTGACCGTTGGCTTTATTTACGAGTGGAAGAAGGGTGCTCTGGAATGGGAATAGAAGGCATTTTTGAAGAGGGCGTTATCACAACAAACGCCGACAAGCTCATAAACTGGGCGCGCACCGGCTCACTCTGGCCGATGACATTCGGTCTGGCATGTTGCGCGGTTGAGATGATGCATGCAGCCGCATCGCGCTACGACATGGATCGCTTTGGTATCATCTTTCGCCCCAGCCCCCGTCAATCTGATGTCATGATTGTCGCCGGAACGCTGGTCAATAAAATGGCTCCGGCGCTGCGTAAAGTCTACGACCAGATGGCAGAGCCACGCTGGGTCATCTCAATGGGATCCTGCGCAAATGGTGGCGGCTACTACCACTACTCCTACGCAGTGGTGCGTGGCTGTGATCGGGTTGTCCCTGTCGATATCTATGTTCCAGGCTGCCCTCCAACGGCTGAAGCACTGCTCTACGGCATCTTGCAGCTGCAAAACAAGATCCGCCGCACCTCGACCATAGCGCGTCAGGCCTGATCATGAGTGCCACTACCATCAAGACAACACCTGAGCAGCGGCTAGCCAAACTGGCTGATGCGCTCGATACCACATTCAATAAAAAAGGCTGTACAGTTGAGCAGGCTTTTGGCGAAATTACGCTTACGGTTCCACGCGAGCGGTTGCTTGAGATTTCTTTTGAACTGTATGGCAGTGCTTCGGCCTTCAGTTTTGAGCAGTTGATAGATCTTTGTGGTGTTGATTACTCAACCTACGGCCAAGTCGAGTGGGAGACCAGCAGCGCCTCTCTAACCGGTTTTGGGCGCGGCGTAGATCGCAGTTCTGAAATTAACACAGAGACAGCTGATAGGTTTGCAGTTGTCTATCATCTGCTCTCAATAGAGGATAACGTGCGGGTGCGTGTCAAGACCTATCTTGACAGTGAGCATCCTATGGTCGAATCCGTCATACCGGTATGGCCTGTTGCCGACTGGTTTGAGAGAGAGGCTTTTGATCTGTATGGAATCCTGTTTGAAGGGCACCCTGATCTGCGCCGTATCCTCACAGACTACGGCTTTGTAGGCCATCCATTCCGCAAGGACTTTCCGCTTTCAGGGCATGTGGAGATGCGTTATGACCCAGAGAAGAGACGCGTCATCTATGAACCTGTATCGATCGAACCCCGCACACTGGTGCCACGAGTGATTCGAAGCGATAACCGCTACATGAACGAAGAATCAAACTAGCGAACGCAGCCAATGCCTGAGATTCGTAACTACACACTAAACTTTGGTCCGCAGCATCCGTCTGCACACGGCGTACTGCGCCTGGTGCTGGAGATGGATGGCGAAGTCATCGAACGCTCCGATCCGCATGTCGGCTTGCTGCATCGCGGCACCGAAAAGCTGGCAGAGACCAAGCCCTATAACCAGAACATCCCCTACATGGATCGCCTGGATTATGTCTCCATGATGCAGAATGAGCATGCCTATGTTCTGGCTGTGGAGAAGCTGTTAGGGATCGAAGCCCCGGAGCGTGCGCAATATATCCGCACCATGTTCGATGAGATCACCCGCATCCTTAACCACATGATGTGGCTGGGTACGCATGCACTTGATATCGGCGCAATGACAGTATTTCTCTACTGTTTTCGTGAGCGTGAAGATCTGATGGACTGTTATGAGGCGGTCTCAGGTGCACGCATGCATGCGGCCTATTACCGTGTTGGAGGGGTCTATCGCGATCTGCCTGATGAGATGCCTCGCTTCGCTGCAAGTGATCTGAAGCGTGACAAAAGTGAGCTTGACCGGTTGAATGGAAACCGCCAGGGTTCGCTGCTGGATTTCATTGAAGATTTCACAGATCGTTTCCCGGGGTGTGTTGATGAGTATGAGATCCTGCTCACAGAAAACCGGATCTGGAAGCAGCGTACCGTAGGCATAGGTGTTGTGACCGCAGATCGAGCCAAAGCGCTGGGTTTTACCGGGCCCATGTTGCGTGGATCTGGCGTCGAGTGGGATCTGCGCAAAAAACAGCCTTATGCTGCGTATGACAAGATTGATTTTGATATCCCGGTGGGTCTGAATGGCGACTGCTATGATCGCTACCTGGTGCGTATTGAAGAGATGCGTCAATCCAACCACATCATCAGGCAGTGCGTTGACTGGCTACGCAAAAACCCAGGCCCTGTGATGGTTGAAAACCACAAGATTGCTCCTCCAAAAAGAGCAGCCATGAAGAGCGACATGGAAGGTTTGATACACCACTTTAAACTTTTCAGTGAAGGCTACTGCACTCCGCCGGGAGAGGTTTATGCCGCTGTTGAAGCCTCTAAGGGTGAGTTTGGTGTCTATATCATCTCCGATGGTGCCAACAAGCCCTATCGACTCAAACTGAGAGCCCCCGGGTTTGCACATCTTATGGCGATGGATGAGATGGCCAAAGGACACATGTTGGCTGACGTGGTTGCCTTGATCGGCACCATGGACGTT
The DNA here is from genome assembly GCA_026989135.1 of Sedimenticola sp. Classification (GTDB taxonomy): domain Bacteria; phylum Pseudomonadota; class Gammaproteobacteria; order Chromatiales; family Chromatiaceae; genus WFXD01. The sequence goes on from JALSJZ010000020.1 coordinate 18,401, forward strand.
GTATTCGGTGAAATTGACCGCTAAGACAAACATATGAGCGCGCTTGAGACAAAAAACAGAAACGAGCTGTTTACGCCTGAAATACGGGCGGAAATAGACCACGAGATCGCCAAATATCCTGAGGCTGAATCACAGTCGGCTGCGATGGCTGCACTGCGCATCGTTCAGGATGCCAATGGCGGATGGCTAACTCAGGAGAGAATGGATGAAGTGGCGGCCTATCTGGATCTGCCGCCCATCGCAATCTATGAGGTTGCGACCTTCTACTCCATGTATGAGCACAAGCCCGTTGGCAGAAACAAACTCTGTGTCTGTACCAACATCTCATGCATGATCAATAACTCTGATCAGATCGTTGAACACCTGAATAACCGGCTGGGCATCAAGTTTGGAGAGGTCACAGAAGATGGCCGCTTCTCCCTTAAAGAGGTGGAGTGTTTAGGGGCTTGTGGTGGCGCGCCAATGATGCAGGTTGGGCGTAAATATTACGAGAACCTCACGCCCGAAAGGCTTGATTCAATCCTGGACGAGCTGGAGTAACGCAGATGGCCAACGAAGTCATATTTAAAAACCGCGATCTGGATCGTCTCTGGGATATTGAACAGTACCGTAGCCGTGGTGGCTATGAGATCCTGACCAGGATTCTGACCGAGAAGACACCGCCCGCAGAGATTATTGACGGGATGAAGACATCCGGACTGCGTGGCCGCGGCGGAGCCGGTTTTCCTACGGGTCTTAAGTGGAGTTTCATAAATCGCAGTGCGCCGGGTGATAAATACCTGGTATGTAACTCTGACGAAGGAGAGCCAGGCACATTTAAGGATCGCGATATCCTGCGTTATAACCCGCATGCGCTGGTAGAGGGGATGTTGATCGCCAGCTATGTGATTGATGCGCATCGTGCATACAACTATATTCGAGGTGAGTTCTGGGAGCCCTATGAGCGTTTTCAGAATGCCATTGACCAGGCGCGTGCCGCCGGGTTTGTTGGGAACAATATCCTGGGGTCAGGCTTTGACTGTGAACTCAACGTACATCTGGGTGGTGGTGCCTATGTATGCGGCGAAGAGACAGCCTTGCTTGAGTCAATCGAAGGTAAAAAAGGGCAGCCGCGTTACAAACCCCCCTTTCCTGCACATGTGGGTCTCTACGGCCGCCCCACGGTCATAAACAATACCGAAACACTGGCCAGCGTGCCTACGATATTGCGCGAAGGTGCCGAGCAGTTTCGTGACATTGGCGTGGAGAACAGTGGCGGCAGCAAACTCTTCTCAATCTCTGGGCACGTTAAAAATCCAGGTGTTTTTGAACTGCCTATGGGCACCCCCTTCAGTGAGCTTTTTGAGCTGGCAGGCGGCATGCGGGACGGAAGCAAGATCAAAGCGGTAATACCAGGTGGCTCCTCCTCGCCGGTTATTCCGGGCGAGATCATGATGGATCTGACCATGGACTATGACGCGATTGCCAAGGCGGGTTCCATGCTGGGTTCTGGTGCCGTCATTGTGATGGATGAATCAACCTGTATGGTTAAGGTGCTGGATCGCATGGGGTACTTCTATTATGAAGAGTCCTGCGGCCAATGCACGCCCTGCCGCGAAGGGACGGGTTGGCTCTACCGTATTGTTCATCGCATCGAAAATGGGCAAGGTCGACCAGAGGATATTGATCTGTTGATGGATGTGCAGAACCGTATTCGCGGCAAAACAATCTGTGCCTTGGGAGATGCCGCTGCGATGCCTGTTGCAGGCATGTTGCGCTACTATCAAGACGAATTTCAGTATCACATCGATCACAAAAAATGCAAGGTAGGCGCTGGTGCCTGAACCGGCTTTGTGAGCGATTAGAGACGACACGATGAGTGAAGAAAAAACCATAACGATTGAGGTTGACGGCCAGCCCCTGGAGACAAAAGCAGGTGCGTTGCTCATCGATGTAACCGATGCGGCAGGTATTGACATTCCTCGCTTCTGTTATCACAAAAAGCTATCCATTGCGGCCAGCTGTCGTATGTGTCTGGTGGAAGTTGCCAAAGTGCCCAAGCCGATTCCAGCCTGTGCAACACAGGTAATGGACGGGATGGTGGTTCAGACGCGCTCCCCCATGGTGCTTGCGGCTCAGAAAGCCACAATGGAATTTCTGCTGATCAACCATCCGCTGGATTGCCCTGTCTGCGATCAAGGCGGTGAATGTGAGCTGCAAGATGTGGCGATGGGCTATGGCAGCGACGTTACCCGTTTTATTGAGACAAAAAGAGTTGTCCCTGAAAACGACATTGGCCCACTGATTGCCACCGACATGACACGCTGCATTCACTGCACGCGTTGTGTTCGCTTTGGTGATGAGGTTGCAGGTATGCGTGAAATGGGTGCAACAGGTCGTGGCGAACATATGACCATCGGCACCTATGTTGCACACAATCTCAACTCTGAACTCTCAGGCAATGTGATTGACCTCTGCCCGGTTGGCGCATTGACCTCAAAGCCCTTTCAATATCGCGCCCGTGCCTGGGAACTGACTCGTCATACAGGTGTTGCGCCGCACGATTCCGTTGGTTCAAATATTCAGATTCATACGCGCCGCGGTGAGGTTATGCGTGTTCATCCTCACTCAAATGATGCAATCAATGAGATTTGGCTTTCAGATCGTGACAGGTTCAGCTATGAAGGGGTAAAGAGTGAAGAACGTCTCACTCAGCCGCTGATTAAAAAGGATGGCGAATGGACGGAGGCAAGCTGGGAAGAGGCATTGGAAGCGGCTGCATCTGGATTGAAAAAGATTGCTTCGACCGACGCGGATCAGATTGGAACCCTGGTTTCACCGACCGCAACGTTGGAAGAGATTGCACTGGCGAGAAAAATCACGGAAGGGCTGGGGAGTTCAAATATTGACTACCGCCTGCGACAGGAAGATTTTCGAGGCAATAGCAGTGCTGTGCCTTGGTTGGGACAATCCATTGGGTCGCTTGAGAATATCGATTCTGCGCTACTGATTGGCTCAAATATAAGAAAAGATCAGCCGCTGCTGGCGCACCGTCTGCGGAAGGCCGCGCTGAAGGGTGCAAAGATACAGCTTATAAACCCACTCCACCTGGATCTTCACTTTGATGCTGCTCAGATGGTTAGTGATCCGGCGGGAATGGTTCATAATCTGGCAGCCATTGCGGAAGCAGCAGGTGGTTCCCACCATCTGACAGAGCAGATCGAAGTCACTGATGAGCATAAAGCCATAGCAGAAGAGCTTAAGCGCTCAGAGTCTGCAGTCATATTGCTGGGAAACCTTGCCCAGTCGCACCCTGATTACACCATTCTCTGCGGTTTAGCCGCGCTCATCGCAAAGGCTACAGAGGCATCCGTTGGGGTCATTCCGATGGCTGCAAACAGTGTTGGTGCGGCTGTTATTGGTGCTATTCCAGACCATGGGCTTAATGCACACAGCATGCTGGAAAACCCGCGCAAAGGCTATCTGCTGCTTGGCGTTGAACCGGGGCGGGATACCAATAATCCTGCACTTGCACGTTCTGCGATAAGCAGTGCCGAGTTGGTTGTGGCAGTAACCGCATACCGGAGCCTCTGCCTGGAAGAGGCCGCCAGTATCATGCTGCCAATGTCTGGCTTTGGTGAGACCTCGGGTTCATTTGTGAATGCAGAAGGTCGATGGCAGCATTTTTCAGGAGCAGCAGCACCTTTGGGTGAGTCACGCCCGGGCTGGAAGATACTTCGCGTACTTGGAAATCTGTTGGATCTCGATGGTTTTGATTACAGCAGCTCAGAAGAGATTCGGGATGAGCTTCGAGATGCCCATGGCGCAGAGCCAAAGGTTACGAGCCTAGGTGCAGCAAAGGGCAAGATACGCTCTGCCGTAACAGGCCTTGCGCGTATCGGCGAGACGCCTATCTATGCAGCAGATGCGCTGGTTCGTCGCGCAACTTCACTGCAAAAAACAGCAGAGGCACGGGAGGCGACAGCTGCCCGTGTCAATCCATCAGTAGCCGCCGACGCCGGGCTCTCTGATGGAGACAAAGTCGCTGTCGTACAGGGTGAAGGTCGAGCCGAAATGGTTTTGAGGATAGACCCTCATATACCCGACGGCTGTGTTTGGGTTCCAGCCGCTGTGCCGGGCAGTGAATCTTTAGGTGATCAATTCGGGGAACTATCCCTGGAGAAGGTGTAATTCGATGGATCTTTTCTTGGATATTCTCTGGATAATTGTAAAGATCGTAGCCATTGTGCTGCCGCTCATGCTCTGCGTTGCCTATTACACGCTGGCAGAGCGAAAAGTGATCAGCTACATGCAGGTGCGCATCGGGCCAAACCGGGTTGGGCCCAGAGGGTCGCTCCAGCCTATTGCAGATGCAATGAAGCTGATGTGCAAGGAGATCATTCTTCCAAAATCTGCCAATAAAACCCTGTTTTTGATTGCGCCAATGCTCTCGATTGGGCCGGCGCTGGCTGCATGGGCCGTCTTCCCATTCGATGAAGGCGTGGTTTTGGCAGATATCAATGCCGGACTCCTCTATCTGCTGGCATTGACCTCGATTGGTGTCTACGGCGTGATCATTGCGGGTTGGGCATCCAACTCCAAATATGCCTTTCTGAGTGCCGTGAGACTGGGTGCACAGGTTGTGGCCTATGAGATCGCAATGGGCTTTTCACTGGTCGTGGTACTGATTGCTTCTGGGAGTCTGAATCTGGGTGAAATCGTGATGGCACAGCAGGGCGGCTGGGGATTCCTTAACTGGTTTTGGTTGCCGCTTTTTCCAATCTTCATCATCTATTTTGTCTCTGGTGTTGCGGAGACGAATCGCGCGCCATTTGATGTGGCGGAAGGTGAGTCGGAGATTGTGGCCGGCTTCCATGTTGAATACTCCGGCATGACCTTTGCGGTTTTCTTCCTGGCTGAATATGCCAACATGATTCTGATATCGGCACTCACCGCAATCATGTTTCTTGGGGGCTGGCTATCGCCTTTTCACGGCATCCCCGTATTAGGCGCCCTCTTTGATTGGATCCCAGGGTTTATCTGGCTGTTGCTGAAAACCCTGGTTGTGGCCTTCCTGTTTCTCTGGTTCCGTGCGACTTTTCCACGTTACCGGTATGACCAGATCATGCGTCTGGGCTGGAAGATATTTATCCCTATCACCATTGTCTGGATCGTGGTGGCGGGTTTTGCGGTCGTTGTTTAGATAGGGCGAAATAACCGATGAAGGTTTTTATTGACTACATCCGGAGCCTGTTTCTTCTTGAGCTCTTAAAGGGCCTGCAGCTGACAGGGCGCTACCTGTGTGCCAAGAAGTTTACTATTCAGTATCCTGAAGAGAGGGCTCCACTGTCACCGCGTTTTCGCGGATTGCATGCACAGCGACGCTATGAAAGCGGTGAGGAGCGCTGCATAGCCTGCAAGCTGTGCGAAGCAACCTGCCCCGCATTGGCGATCACTATCGAGGCCGCACCTCGTGAGGATGGCTCGCGTCGTACCACACGCTATGAGATTGATCTCTTCAAATGTATTTTTTGCGGGTATTGTGAAGAGTCATGCCCGGTGGATGCGATCGTTGAATCGCGTACTTACGAATACTGTTTTGAGAACAGGGGCGAGAATATTATGACCAAGGAGCAACTGCTCGCTCATGGTGATAAGCATGAAGTACAACTCGCCAAAGACCTTGAGGCTCAGGCTCCCTATCGTTGATAGGCAATCTGAAATAGCTATGACAAGTAAGAAAACCGTCTGGAATAACCAATGACGCCCGAAAAGATACTTTTTTATGTATTCGCCACGATCCTGGTGTTATCAGCCACTATGGTGATCACCCGTCGCGACCCTGTGCATTCAGCGCTGTTTTTAGTGCTTGCGTTTTTTACCAGCGCAATTTTATGGATGCTGCTAGAGGCGGAGTTCCTGGCGATCGTGCTTGTGCTGGTATACGTTGGTGCGGTTATGGTGCTCTTCCTGTTTGTGGTCATGATGCTGGATACGAACAAAGCTGCCATGCGCGCTGGTTTTGTCAAGATGATGCCAGTTGGCTTAATTGTGGCAGGAGTAATGGCCTTCGAGATGTTCCTCATCGTTGGGCCGCAGTACTTCGGGCTTGACAAGTTTGCCATGCCTGCACCGCACCCAGCCGACTACAGCAATACGGAAGAGTTGGGGCGAGTGCTCTACACGGTCTACATGTATCCGGTGGAGATTGCAGCTGTGATTCTACTGGTGGGTATCATCGCTGCTATCGGATTAACGATGCGCAAACGCCCAGACAACAAATCACTCGATCCATCAGAACAGGTGAAGGTCACCAAAGGCCCGGATCGTATCCGGGTGGTAAAGATGGCGTCTGAAATAAAACAGGAGGCGAAATGATCGCACTCTCCGACTATCTCATGCTGGGCGCGATCCTCTTCTCGCTGAGTATCGCAGGGATTTTCTTAAATCGTAAAAACATCATCATCATTCTTATGTGTGTGGAGTTGATGCTTTTGGCTGTCAATATGAACTTTATAGCCTTCTCAAGGTTCCTGGATGACAGCGCGGGTCAGGTGTTTGTCTTTTTTATCCTGACGGTTGCGGCGGCGGAGGCGGCCATTGGTTTGGCTATCCTGATAGTGGTGTTCCGTAACAGGCGCACAATAAATGTAGCGGATCTTGATACCCTCAAAGGGTAGCAACGTACTCCTGACTTGATATAGAAGAAGCAAACTATGGAAAAGATTTATCTTGCCATTGCCTTTACACCGCTAATCGGTGCGATCATCGCCGGTTTTTGGGGCGCTCAGATAGGCCGCGCTGGTGCGCATTGGGTGACAAGCGTGGGCGTTGGTATCTCCGCGTTTCTTTCTATTATTGTCTTACTGGGCTTTATAACGGGGCATCGGGAAGCATTTAACGGCTCTGTCTATATATGGATGATCAGCGACGGAATTACGTTTGAGGTCGGCTTTCTGGTTGATACGCTTACGGCAATGATGATGGCCGTTGTCACCTTCGTCTCATTCTGCGTGCATATCTACACCATCGGCTACATGGCTCATGATGAGGAGAACTGGCCCACCGGGAGTAAAGCGGGCACCAATAGCTATCAACGCTTTTTCAGCTATATCTCACTGTTTACCTTTTCAATGCTGTTATTGGTCATGTCCAATAACTTTCTGCAGCTGTTTTTCGGTTGGGAAGCGGTTGGACTTGTCTCCTATCTCCTGATCGGTTTCTGGTCTAACCGGGAGACAGCGATCTTCGCCAATATGAAGGCCTTCCTGGTCAATCGTGTGGGTGACTTTGGGTTTTTACTTGGCATTGCAGCGGTTGCGATGTACTTCAATACGGTTGATTACGCAGAGGTCTTTGCCAAAGCGCCAGAGCTTGCCAATACCCAGATACAGATCTGGGGCGACACCTCATGGTCGTTAATGACGGTGATCTGCATCCTGCTCTTTGTGGGTGCCATGGGCAAATCGGCGCAAGTGCCATTGCATGTATGGCTGCCCGATTCAATGGAAGGCCCAACACCTATATCGGCATTGATCCACGCTGCAACAATGGTAACGGCGGGCATCTTCATGGTCGCGCGTATGTCACCGCTCTATGAGTTGTCAGAGACTGCACTGAGCTTCATCCTGATAATAGGCGCGACGACTGCGTTCTTTACCGGGTTGATAGGTCTGGTACAGAATGATATCAAGCGTGTCGTTGCCTATTCAACACTGTCACAGCTTGGGTACATGACCGTAGCGCTGGGCGCATCCGCCTACGCGGCAGGCATCTTTCATCTGATGACGCATGCCTTTTTCAAAGCGCTGCTCTTCCTGGCGGCAGGCTCGGTCATCATTGCCATGCATCACGAGCAGGATATGCGCAAGATGGGTGGGCTGAAGAAATATATGCCGATCACCTATTGGACCTCGCTTATTGGCTCCCTTGCCCTGATCGGGTTGCCTGGGTTTTCCGGGTTTTTCTCAAAAGACTCTATCATTGAGGCTGTGCATCATTCACAGATCCCTGGTGCGGGCTATGCCTACTTGATGGTGATTCTTGGTGTCTTTATTACCGCCCTCTACAGTTTTCGTATGTTCTTCATGGTCTTCCATGGAGAGGAGAGAATGGATGAACACACAAAGCAGCACCTGCATGAATCGCCAAGGGTAGTTACTGTGCCCCTGATCATGCTTGCCATACCGTCGGTCTTGATTGGTGGAATGACGGTTAGCGGGGTTGTCTTTGGTGATTGGTTTAAAGATGTAATCTATGTTGCACCTGCGCATGATGTCCTTAAAGAGATTGGGTTCCACAGCACGATAGGCTTTTTCTTCCATGGTCTGTTTGCACTGCCAACATTATTAGCGGCGGCAGGTGTGGGTGTGGCTTATATGATCTATATGAAAAACCCAGAGATTGCAGACAAAATCAAATCTGCTGCATCGCCGCTGTACACCTTGCTTGATAAGAAATATTTCGTTGATGAGCTTTACCAGGCGGTTTTTGCAGGGGGAAGCCGCTGGCTGGGAAAGGTTTTCTGGAAAGTAGGTGATCAGGCATTGATTGATGGTTTGATTGTGAATGGATCAGCGCGTTCCGTCGGCTTTTTGGCTGGGGTAATTCGTCAAATCCAGACGGGTTATCTCTATCACTATGCTTTTGCAATGATTCTTGGCCTGCTCTTGCTGCTGGCTCTGTTTGTCAATTAAGAATATATATATATTTTAAGGTAGGACGCTTCGCATGACTGCTGACTGGCCAATTCTGAGCTTGACCATATGGCTGCCGATAATCGGCGGTGCACTGCTGCTCGCAATCGGAGACAGATATTCCAATGCTTCACGCTGGATGGCGCTGGCAACCGCTATTCTGACCTTTGTAATAAGCATCAGTCTCTATTGCGGGTTCGATTCAAGCACTGCGCAGATGCAGTTCGTTGAACGTGCGCCCTGGATACCTGTTTTCAATGTGGAATACTATCTGGGCGTGGATGGCATCTCGATGCCACTCATCATACTGACGACCTTCATCACCATCTTTGTCGTGATTGCAGGATGGGAGGTCATCCAATATAAACCAGCCATGTACATGGCTGCCTTTTTGATTATGGAAGGCGTGATGGTCGGCGTTTTTGCCGCGCTTGATGCAATGCTTTTCTATGTCTTCTGGGAAGCGATGCTGATTCCAATGTTTCTTATCATTGGTATCTGGGGTGGCCCCAATCGGGTCTATGCAACGATCAAGTTCTTCCTCTATACCTTTTTTGGCTCTGTCTTTATGCTGATTGCGCTGATCTACATGTACTTCCAATCAGGAAGCATGGAGATTCTGGCCTTCCATGAGCTTAAGTTGGGGCTTACAGAGCAGATCTTTATTTTTATTGCCTTCTTGCTGGCATTTGCCGTCAAGGTGCCCATGTGGCCCGTACACACCTGGCTTCCCGATGCACATGTTGAAGCACCGACTGGCGGCTCAGTCATTCTTGCTGCCATCATGCTCAAGATTGGCGGCTATGGCTTTCTGCGCTTCAGCATGCCCATTGCACCCGATGCCAGCCAGGAGCTTGACTGGCTGATCATCGGCATGTCACTGATAGCTGTTGTTTATATCGGTTTTGTGGCACTTGTGCAGCAGGATATGAAGAAGCTGATTGCCTATTCATCCATTGCACACATGGGCTTTGTAACGCTTGGATTTTTTATCGTCTTCCAGATTGCAGCTAATCCGGACGCTTCAGGCGGAGCCATTCTGGGCATTGAAGGTGGTATGGTACAGATGATCTCCCACGGGTTCATCTCTGCCGCAATGTTTCTCTGTGTAGGTGTTTTATATGACCGCATGCATAGCCGGAAAATTTCAGACTATGGTGGCGTAATCCACACAATGCCGGTATTTGGTGGCTTCATGGTATTCTTTGCAATGGCCAATGCCGGTCTGCCAGGCACCTCTGGTTTTGTTGGCGAGTTTATGGTCATCCTTGCCAGTTTCAGGGCGAATTTCTGGTTTGCATTTCTTGCTGCAACAACCCTGATCGTAGGCGCTGCCTACACATTATGGATGGTGAAACGCGTTATATTTGGCAATGTGGTCAACGATAGAGTGCACTCTTTGCAAGATATCAATAGGCGCGAGTTTATTGTTCTAGGTTCTTTGGCTGTTGCGGTATTGGTGTTAGGGCTTTGGCCGGCGCCGTTGATTGAGGTTATGGATGCCTCGGTTGTGAGTTTGCTTGAACATATCAAAGTCTCAAAGCTTTGATCCAGTTAGACAACATACTGATTTCGGAATTTATCAATGCAATTTGAAGCGTCCAATCTGATACCGGTTGCTCCAGAGCTCTATGTTCTCGGTTTAGCCTGCCTCGTTCTCGTGATTGATCTTTTCCTAGACGATGAACAACGCATCTTCACCTATGCGCTTACCCAGGTCGGCCTGATCTTTGCCATATTTATTACCCTGAGTGTTGGGCAGACAGAAGCGCAGATTGTATTTGATGGGAGCTATATCCGGGACGGGATGAGTGATGTGCTTAAGGTCTCCATCTACATTGTCACAATAGGTGCCTTCCTTTATTCCAAAGAGTATCTCGTTGAGCACGGCCTGTTTAAAGGCGAATACTATGTCTTGGGGCTGTTTGCCGTTTTGGGTATGATGGTAATGGTCTCGGCACAGAGCTTTCTTACTGCCTACCTTGGCCTTGAGCTATTATCCTTATCACTTTATGCGCTTGTTGCTTTTGATCGGGATTCAAAAGCCGGCTCAGAAGCTGCTATGAAATATTTCGTTCTGGGCGCCATTGCATCCGGCATGCTGCTTTACGGGATTTCAATGATTTATGGCGCAACGGGCGCACTGAATTTCACAACGGTTACCACAGCGCTGACTGAAGCCGGAATGGAAGATATAGTCCTTGTTTTTGGCCTGGTGTTTGTTGTTATCGGCTTGGCATTTAAGCTGGGCGCTGTTCCTTTTCACATGTGGATACCCGATGTGTATCACGGTGCTCCAACGCCTGTGGCTCAGTTTTTGAGCAGTGCGCCAAAAATTGCGGCTTTTGCATTGGCTATGAGGCTGCTGGTAGATGGCATGATGCCTCTCCACTCGGACTGGCAGCAGATGCTGATAATCCTGGCGATCCTCTCAATGGTGCTGGGCAATGTCATTGCAATTGCCCAGACCAATATCAAGCGAATGCTCGCCTACTCAACCATTGCTCACGTTGGTTTTATAATGATGGGTATTCTGGCTGGAACCCCAGAGGGGTATTCTGCTTCAATGTTTTACACCATTATCTATGCAGTCACCTCACTGGGTGCATTTGGAATTATCATCTTGCTCAGCAGAAAAGGATTTGAGGCTGAAAATTTGGATGATTACAAAGGACTCCACGAGCGTAGCCCATGGTTTGCAGCAATGATGATGTTGTTTATGTTCTCCATGGCCGGGGTTCCTCCTACCGTCGGTTTTTGGGCAAAGCTCTTTGTTTTGGATGCGGTGGTGGGTGTTGAGCTGACATGGCTTGCGCTGGTGGGCGTCTTCTTCTCCATCATCGGTGCTTTCTACTATATCCGTATCATAAAGCTTATGTATTTTGATAAAGCGGATAACACATTGCCCGTGGTAGGCAACCTCGATGCTCGTATCGTGCTCTCAGTGAATGGGGTTTTGATGCTTGCTCTTGGGCTGTTCCCGGCAGTTCTTCTGACAATTTGTGTCAGAGCAATAGGGGGCTAAAATATTCTGGGTCTATGCCATATTGAGTGGGGAATACAGCCGTTTTTCATAGACACGGAGACCACTGATAACACAGGGCTATCGTTTGTAACATTTAATACCTAAATCCAGCAAGCACGATCACTTGCGGGATTTAGGTTTCAACTGATTTAAGTTCTAGAATTAGACATTCATCCACCAGAAAATCAAGCCTGTAGCCACATTCAAGCTTAATATTCTTGTACTGTATCGGAATTGGCGCTTGAACAATTAAAAGGTATATCCTTCATGCTTAGTTCATAAGCCAAACATTTCTCATAGGTGTTTTCTAACAATACAGCACCCAACGCATGATGCACCTCAATAGCACAGCCTATCACAGGTTCTGACAGCTCCTTACTACACTCTTTCATGCTCTGTTGGCCTCCGCGGTCTCGGCAATTGCTCCTGCATCGCCTAAAGCGCCTACTTCTGGTGCTCTAGCACCTATATCCATATAGGCGTCTGTGTCTATTCATTATAACCACTCGATATGGCATAGACCCGATTAATCTAGGTTCCAGGGTCGGCTATTTATGCAGCCGTTCGTAACGCAGTTTCTGATTATCGGTATTGAGCGTGAGAGTGGCGCTATAGCGGCCGCTCAGTTTTGTTGAATAACTGTACTCACTGTCGTTTTTTGTCCATTGGTTCAGGTCAATCTGATCCTTGAAGGAGGCAAAGCCCTCTTTTGAAAACTCGATAACAACCGCCTCCAGGTAATCATCCATGGCTCTGGCGTTATAGCTTTTCAAGATGGTGAACTCACTGGGGCAGTCAATGTTCAAAGCCTGGTTGATGAGTGTTCTGACCTCCGCCTTGTCTGGGGAAAAGCCGCAGGCAGTGAGAAAAATGACAATGACCAATAAGAGATGTTTTCGCATGTTATACCGCATTTTATGTTGATTTAATGGAGTGGGTGATTTGGCTAAGTGGTTCAATTTTGCTGTTGTTGCCGCCAGCCTCTTTGACGGCCTTTTTAAACAGTGGGCGCAGGGCGCTTTTCAGGTGAGGCTGGGCTGTTTTACCGGGTATCTTCTTCAGGCAGCAAAAGATGGCTAGGGCATAGGTCATCTGATCCTCAGAGAGTGAGCCTGTTGCCTGTACTGATTTGCCACAGCCGGAGCAGCCGCGCTGGATGATGACGGCGCTGTTGGTCAGAAACAGGCCAAACCCCATGAATATAGCCAGCAGGTCTACAAGATGGCCATGCAGCTCTTCGCCGCCAGGGCCTGGCGTGCGGGCTGTGTGGATCAAGTGGCTGGCGAGCTGGCGGGCAATAACAGCTGTTAGAACGCCGGGGTCGCGAGTGAGATCGGGGCTGTAGGTAATATGGAATGCCTGAGCTTCGTCCTCAAGCGTGATTGTGCTGGTGAGTCCGCGGGGGACACTGTTAAAGGTGATATTTGTGGGGTAGAGGGGTTCGTAGTCTGCGGTCAGTTCAATAAGTGCCAGTGGCCAGTTCTGCATACCGGCATAGTGAACCAACTGTTGGAAGATGCTGCTGGCCATTGATTCACGGCTATTAACCTGACTGGGGAAATGCGCCTCAGTGGGCGTGACCAGAAGCGTCTCTTCATGGAAAAAATCGCTGCCAAAGTTGTTGAGTGCCCAGTCGTAGCTGTCAAACAGCCATTGGGTTGTATCCTCATCAAGTACGGTTTTGTTGCTGAACAGGTTAAACATATCAACGGCTGCTGGGTAGGGCGCTTCTGCCAGGAGCCTGTCCGAGAATAGAAACCACAGTGAGGAAAAGCTGGATTTGGCCAGATTCTTCCATTATTTTCGTTAAATATGTCCAATATTCGCCTCAAATAATGAAAAAATCTAACTCAAACCAGCATCCCCTCACCATGATTTCTATTCTCAGACAGGCTCCTAG